>CANBZE010000017.1 GCA_947373775.1 Alphaproteobacteria bacterium | reverse complement strand
GCGGCATGCGCGGTCTTGCCGTGGAAAGTGTATTCGATGGACACCATGCCGTTGCTGTTGGGGCCATAAAAGGTGGCGAACTCGCTGTCCACATGGGCGAAGATGCAGGCATCGACGCCCTTGAACAGGCCGTCGCGGACATAAAAGGCCTTGGAGCCCAGCAGTTCTTCGGCGATCCCCGGCCACAGCATCAACCGGCCCTTGATATGGTGCTTTTCCATCACCGTCTTGATGGCGATGGCGGCGGCGACCTGCAGCGGCATGCCGGAATTATGGCCTTCGCCATGGCCGGGCCCGCCGGGCACGATAGGCTCGACCTTGGGATCGCCGGGGATCTGCGAGACCCCGCGCAAATCGTCCTCGTCGCTGCCCAGCGCGATCAAGGGGCCGCCCTCGCCCCAGGTCGCGGTCCAGGCGGTCGGCATGCCCGCAACGCCTTTGGTGATCTTGAAGCCGTTTTTGGCCAGGATCCCGGTGAGATACTCGCCCGTCCTGAATTCCTGGAAGCCCGGCTCGCCAAAGGCGAACACGGTATCCACCATCACCTGCACCAGCTTGGCATGGGCGTCGATATTGGCCGCCGCCTCCTGCTTCATCTCCGGCGGCGCCGCTGCCAGGGCGGGAAGCGGGGCGCAAAGGGATGCACAAAGCAGAAGGGCGGTCAGCGGTTTGCTGCCGGTACGGATTGCAATGCTCATGATGTCTCCCCCGTTCGCGCAATTGAGCCACATTCGCGGGAGTCGCGCTAGGCGCCGTCGGTGGTAGCTTAGAATGGCTCCAGAAGGTCATCGTCTTATTGTGGTTTCGGGAAGCACGTGACCGCCCAGCGGCCTTGCCGCTTCTTGCCAGCAGGGTGCCGGTCTGTCTCAATCACCGAAAAGACAAGGCCCCAAGGGCCGAAGGGGGGAAGGTGATGTCCAAGCGCAACCCGGCAGGTGCCATCGGCCGCCGCAACTTCCTGAAGGGCGCCTCGGTCGCCGGCGCCGCACTGGGCGCTCCGGCGCCGGCCGCCGCCCAATCCGCCCCCGCCGCGGCGCGCGCCACGCCGCTGCCCGACATGGCCGCCGAGACCATGCCGCCGCCGTCCGATCCGAGCCAGCAATCCTCCAGCGGCGCCGACTTCATGCTCGAGGTGCTCAAGACTTTGGATTTCGATTACATCCCGGAGATGCCGGCCTCGACATTCCGCGGCCTGCATGAAGCGATCATCAATGGCGGCATGAACAAGAAGCCGGAGATGCTGAGCTGCATGCATGAGGAAATCGCCGTCGCCATGGCGCATGGCTATGCCAAGATCGAAGGCAGGCCCCTGCCCGTCCTGGTACAGAGCACCGTCGGGCTCCAGCATGCTTCCATGGCGCTTTACAACGCCTATTGCGACCAGGTTCCGGTCTACATGATTGCCGGCAACACCGTGGATGTCACCATCCGGGGGCTTTCCTTTGAATCGCCGCACTCGGCCATCGATCCGGCGGTCATCGTGCGCGATTTCGTCAAATGGGACGATCAGCCGGCCTCGCTGCAGCATTTCGCCGAGTCGGCAATTCGCGCCTACAAGGTGGCGATGACCCCGCCCATGGCGCCGGTCCTGCTCTCGGTGGACAGCGAGCTGCAGGAAAATCCGATTCCAAACCGCGCCGCGCTGACCATTCCCAAACTTTCGCGCGTGACCTTCCCGCAAGGCGACAGCGCGGCAATCGCTGAAACCGCCCTGCAACTGGTGAAGGCGGAAAATCCGGTGATCATTGCCGACCGCATGGCGCGGACGCCGGCGGGGATGGCGCGGCTGATCGAACTGGCCGAACTGCTGCAATGCGCCGTGGTGGATACCGGCAACCGCTCGAATTTCCCCAACCGTCATCCCCTGTGCCACACCGGCCGCGGCGGCGCGGTAGTGGCCCAGGCCGACCTTATTCTGGGCCTGGAGCTGGGCGACTTCTGGGGCACGATGCATGCGTTCGGCGACCGCATCGTCCGCCGCGCGCGCGCCATCACAAAATCCGGCGTCCGCACCATCAGCATCGGCGTGCGCGATCTTGCCATCAAAGCCAACTACCAGGAATTCATGCGCTACCAGGAGGTCGATCTCGCCATCGCCGCCGATGCCGAGACAAGCCTGCCCTCCTTAATCGAACAGGTGAAGGGTCTGATCACCCCAGACCGCAAATCGGCCTTCGAAGCGCGCGGCAAGCGGCTGGCGGGCATTCACAACACCATGATGGAAGGCTGGAAGGCCGATGCCACCATCGGCTGGGACACCAGTCCGATCACGCTGGGACGGCTCTGCGCCGAGCTCTATGACCAGATCAAGGATGACGACTGGTCGATGGTGGGCAACGGCATTCGCGTCACCTGGCCACGCCGGTTGTGGAATTTCGACAAGCATTACCGCTGGATCGGCAGTTCGGGCGGTGCGGGGGTCGGCTATAACGCGCCGGCCGCGCTGGGCGCGGCGCTCGCCAACCGGAAATACGGCCGCCTCTCGGTCGCCATCCAGGGCGACGGCGACCTGATGATGGTCCCCGGCACCTTGTGGACCGCGGCGCATCACCGGATACCGCTCCTCTATGTCATGCACAACAACCGCGCCTGGCACCAGGAGCTGATGTATGTGCAGGCGATGTCCAATCGCCACGGCCGCGGGGTGGAGAACGCCCATATCGGCACCACCATCACCGACCCGAATATCGATTTCGCCATGCTGGCGAAAAGCATGGGCGTCTATTCCGAAGGCCCGGTCACCAATCCCAAGGACCTTGGGCCGGCGCTGAAACGTGCGCTGGCCGTGGTGAGAAAAGGCGGGCCGGCGCTCGTCGATGCCATTGTCGAGCCGCGCTAGGAGATACGCGATGAACAGATTGTTTCAGTACAGCGCGGTGGCGATGACGTTGGCCATTCTGGCCGCTGCGTCACCGGCCTGGGCGCAGGCTGCCCCGAAGGGCGATACCGCCAATGGCCGCAAAGTATATCTCGCGGACGGCTGTTGGCAGTGTCATGGTCGTGTGGGCCAGGGCGGCTTGATGACCGGACCCGCCCCGGTCCTCGCGCAAACCAGGCTGCCCTTTGCGGCGTTCCAAAGACACGTCCGCACGCCGGTGAACGACATGCCGCCTTATCCGGTGGCGCTGCTGCCGGACAAGGACCTGGCCGATATCTTTGCCTTCCTGCAGGCGCTGCCCGGCCGGCGGCCTGTGAAGGACATACCGATGCTCAACGACTGAACGAAAAACACGTCGCGTTTCTAAAGCTGAGAAAACAATAACCGGCGGGAAAACGACCATGAGAAAACGAGACTTTCTTGTCGGCGGCCTGGGTTTGAGCCTGGGGGCAAAACACGCACGCGCGCAACAAAACGCGCCGGGCAACAGTGGTGTGCAGCCATCCTCGGTCGATTTGAACTACAAGCCGCGCCGCTTCAACAAGGTGGTAGAGCTGTGGGAGGACGGCCAGCCCGCTTTTTACACCACCGCCTATCCCGCGCCGGGCGTGGATTCCTACGAACTGGGCAAGAAGATGTGCAAGACCTGGGCGGACTCGATCAACTACGACATGGAGCACACTCTCTACGATCTCAGAGAGTTGCGCGAATTCATGCGCGGCCTGGCAGATGGCGGCGGAACCAGAAGCGGTCATCGCTTTCCGACGGTGTTCGTCACCTGCCCGGTGCTCGGCCTCAACGAAAGTTACATGCTGGCCAACAGCTGGGTGCTGGGACAGATCCTCGATGCCGGCGTCTCGGGCATTCAATTGTGCCATACCCGCGATCCCAAGGCGGTCGAAGTGGCGGCCCATATGGCTTGCCGTTATCCCTTCGCCTACCCCGGCGTGCCGAAACTGAAGCGCGAAGGCTTGCGCGGCGCCAGCGCGAATTATGCAGCCGGCATTTGGGGCATGAACAGTGCGCAATATGTGCGCATCGCCGATCTTTGGCCGCTCAATCGCGCCGGCGAGATCATCTTCGGCCTCAAGATCGAAGACCCTTACGGCGATGCCATAGCCGGCCGGATACTGGATGTTCCGGGCATTGCCTTCGCGGAATGGGGCCCGACGGACAACAATTACTGGCTGAACGGCTTCGACGGCCTGTCCTTGGACGGCAAGCGCTTCGATGATGCGAAATTTCCCAAGCTGGTCGCGGTGCGCAAAATGATCCTGGATCTCTGCAAGGCGAGGAATATCCGCTTTCTCAATTATGGAACCGTCGTGCCCGGCAGCTTCAATTATGTCATCGACCAGATCAAGGACGGCGCGATGTATCTGGTCGGCACGGAAGAGGCGGCGATCATGGCCCGCGAATATACCAAGCGAAAGATGCCGGTGTGACGGCCGCCATGACAGCGCCGGGCGGGTCGGCTATAGTCAAGCGAGCAGACGCTGAAAAAGCGCGATGACCAGGGAGACACCAGGATGAACATTCAGCAAAAGACAGCGCGTACGGCCGCCAAGATGTTCAAGCCCCGCTACGGCAACTTCATCAATGGCCGCTGGGCCGAGCCGCTGGGCGGCAAATACTTTGAGAACACCTCGCCGGTCAACGGCCTGCCCCTGTGCGAGATCGCCCGTTCGGACGCCAGGGATATTGAAGCGGCGCTGGACGCGGCCCATGCCGCCAAGGACGCCTGGGGCCGCACCAGCCCGGCGGAACGCGCCGTCATTCTCAACAAGATCGCGCAGGTGATGGAAGACAACCTGCCGCTGCTGGCCGAGGCCGAAACCTGGGACAATGGCAAGCCGATCCGCGAAACCACGGCCGCCGACATGCCGCTGGCGATCGATCATTTCCGCTATTTCGCCGGTGCGATCCGGGCCCAGGAGGGCGGCATTTCCGAAATCGACCACGACACTGTTGCCTATCATTTTCACGAACCGCTGGGTGTTGTCGGCCAGATCATCCCGTGGAACTTCCCCATTCTCATGGCGACGTGGAAACTTGCGCCGGCGCTGGCCGCGGGCAACTGCGTCGTGCTCAAGCCGGCGGAACAGACCCCCGCCTCGATCCTGGTGCTGATGGAATTGATTGGCGACCTGCTGCCGCCCGGCGTTCTCAATATCGTCAACGGCTTCGGCCTGGAAGCGGGCAAGCCGCTGGCGTCCAGCAACCGCATCGCCAAGATCGCCTTCACCGGCGAGACCACCACCGGCCGGCTGATCATGCAGTATGCCAGCCAGAACCTCATCCCCGTGACCCTGGAACTGGGCGGAAAATCTCCCAACATCTTCTTCAAGGACGTCGCCGCCGAGGACGACGATTTCTTCGACAAGGCGATCGAGGGCTTTGTCATGTTCGCACTCAACCAGGGCGAGGTGTGCACCTGTCCCAGCCGCGCGCTGATCCATGAAAGCATTTATGACCGCTTTATGGAACGTGCCCTGAAGCGGGTGAAAGCCATCGTGCAAGGTGATCCGTTGAACCCGGCGACCATGATCGGCGCGCAGGCATCTTCCGAACAGCTGGAAAAGATCCTGAGCTATTTCGACATCGGCCGCCAGGAAGGTGCCGAGGTGCTGATCGGCGGCAGCCGCAACGAACTGCCAGGCGATCTGGCCGGCGGTTATTATGTGAATCCGACCGTGTTCAAGGGCAACAACAAGATGCGCATTTTCCAGGAGGAGATTTTCGGGCCGGTTGTTTCCGTCACTTCCTTCAAGACCGACGAGGAAGCGCTGGCCATCGCCAACGACACGCTCTACGGCCTGGGCGCCGGCGTGTGGACGCGCGACGCCAACCGTGCCTACCGCTTCGGCCGCGCGATCCAGGCCGGCCGGGTGTGGACCAATTGCTACCACGCCTATCCGGCGCATGCGGCGTTCGGCGGTTACAAGCAATCGGGCATCGGCCGTGAAAACCACAGCATGATGCTCGACCATTATCAGCAGACCAAGAATCTTCTGGTGAACTATTCACCCAAAAAGCTGGGCTTCTTCTAGACCCGGGGCATCGCTGCAACGGAACGGGCATGACCAAGACAATTCCTGATCGGGTCACGGCGACGCCTGCCGCGCTGGCGCTGATTGCGCAATTGCGCGAGCGCTATGGTCCGGTGCTGTTTCATCAGTCCGGCGGTTGCTGCGATGGATCCTCGCCGATGTGCTATCCGCAGGCCGAGTTCATTGTGGGCGACCGCGACGTTCTGCTGGGCGAGATCGGCGGCGCGCCGGTCTATATCAGCGCTTCCCAGTTCGAAGCCTGGCGCCACACCCAGCTCATCATCGATGTGGTGCCCGGGCGTGGCGGCATGTTTTCGCTGGACAATGGCACCGAGCGGCGCTTCCTCACCCGCTCACGGACTTTTTCAGGCGAGGAAACCTGTACCCTGTCCGCAATCGCGGCCCGATGACATTGAAAAGGAGCCATTCATGATGCGGTCACTGATGCTTGCTTCGATCCTTGCCATTGCCCTGGGCAGCGGCGCGCGCGCCCAGAACCAGGACCTCCCGCTGGAATACGCCACCGAAGGGCAGATGCCGGTGGGAACGGCGCCGGGGGTAACGGCCACCGAGCTCAATCCCAAGACTCGCCTCTTCCACCTGGTATTTTCCAAGGGCGACGACATCAAGGTCGGACTTGCGGAATTTGCGGCGAAAAATCATCTGACCGACGCCCATTTCACCGCCGTCGGCGCCATGGATTCCGCGGTAATCGGCTGGTCCGACCGTCCCAAGAAAGCCTTCAAGACGGTGAAAATCGAGGAGGAGATGGAAATCGCCTCTTTCGCCGGCAGCATCACCCGCGACAAGGACGGCAAGCCCGTGGTGCATGTCCACTGTGTCGTGGCGCTCCTCAGAAACGGCGCGGTCTACGCCGGACACCTTCTGCATGGCCGTGTCAGCCTCACCTTGCAGCTGTACCTGACGGATTCCGAACCGCTCTCGCCGGTCCCCACAGCAAAGTAGGACGCCAAGCCTACTGATCACCTTAGGAGCCGCTTTACCGGCCCAGGCTGAAACCACACAGGCATTAATTGGACTAGTGGTTGTAACCTTGAAGCCTTGGCGTTCCGTGCTTCCAGTCAGGCAGCCGGCCATAGTCGTCGCCTATCGGCATCTTGACCTTCGGCAGACTCTGTTTGTCGAGGACTTGATCCTCCGGGATCACCTTGTTCATGAAAAGCAGATAGGCCGTCAGCGCATAGACCTCATCGGCGGTGAGAGACCCCTCCCTTCCGAGAGGCATGCCGCGATGGATATAATCCCACACGGTCGTCGCAAACGGCGCGGTCAGCGGCAGTATCATCCATCCGGATGTACCCCTCCCCCGTTCCCAGAGGGGGACATCTTGGCCTTTGTTCGATTGTAGCGCGGGCGCCACCGCCCCAATGCCCGCCTTGCCGTGGCAGCCGGCGCACCCCTTCATCTGAAAGAGCGTTACGCCCTCCTTGGCAGTGCCGCGGCCCGGAGGGAGTTCCTCTCCCGTAGGACCGATCGAGATGTCCAGGGCGCGGATTTCTTCCGACGTTGGCGTGTGTCCCACGCCATATGACTGCGCGAGCGCAGGGCTCCCAAGGAGCAGCGCAATCATTACGAGTCTAAGCGAGCCCATTGGTTACACTACCGTCCTTGTTGATCCGCCATGGCATCACGCTGTTGTCCAGCCCAGGCACCCTGTAGGATCGGTCAAAAGGCACGTTAAAGTACTTGGCGACCTGCTCTCGCGTCGGTTGCTGCTGCCCGATCTCATCGGTGCAGCGGGACAGAATCTCGGTTTCGTTGCCATCCCAATTCCACGGATAGCCGAACCTCGCGTGCGCCATGCGTTGTGGCGTCTCCTTGATCTCAGCACGGTTCCACTTGCGCCCGCCGTCGGTGGATACTTCCACAGTACGAATGGCGCCCCCGCCGGACCAGGCCAGCCCGCTGATCTCGTAAAATCCGCGTCCCTGCAACTGTTGTCCGCCGGACGGTTTCGTGATGACCGACTTGGGCCCGATCTGGAAGGCGAGCGCAGCTTCTTTCGGACTCTTTTCGAGATGGCCGTAGTCGTTGTAGTTCATGTAATACCGGTCGACGGTCTTGATGCGCCGCAGCCACTTGGTGTGGAAAATTCCCTCGAAGCCGGGAACCATCAGACGCAGCGGAAAACCGTTCTGAGGCCGCACGGCCTCGCCGTTCATGCCATAAGCGACGATGCAGTCGTCCATCGCCTTGGCGATGGGCATGCTCGAGGCGCCTTTCACTTCCTCGGCGCCTTCGGCGACGAACCATGTCGCGCTGCTTTTCAGGCCGCACTCCTTGAGCAGCGTAGAAAGCAGCACCCCGGTCCACTCGGCGCAACTGGTCATCCCGTGCGATTCCTGCACAGTCTTTTGCCGCCCATTGTGCCGGTTTCCCGCACACTCGATGAAATGCAAGCGGGTGACCGACGGGAGGCGCTTCAAGTCCTCCATGGTGAAGGTCAGGGGGCGATCCACCAACCCGTGAATCATCAGAGTGTGCTGCTTGGGATCAATGTCCGGAACAAAGGCGCCGCGGGTCGTCGCCACATAGTGGAGCGACGACGGCGTGATCACGCCCACAGAATCCTGCAGCGGCGTGGCTATGTGGAATGTCTTCCCGAACGCGTCGGGTGAAGGCCTGCCGCCCATAGGGTGCGCCATGCGCATCGAGGTCACGTAATGGGAGCGCTGGCCGTATTCGACCGACTCCTTGGTGCCTTTGATCATCGGATTGGCGGGCGGACCCGCCATACCCGACATATCGTGCTCAGGTGTGCCGAATGGTGATAACTGGGCCGATGCCGGTGTTGGGCCGAGCGCCGCCAGCCCACCGGCCACCACGGCGCCGCCCTTTAGGAGATCTCTGCGGCTAGTTCGTTTCGAACCCATCAGTCTTCCCCCTCGGAAAATGGCACGACGACGAAATCACGTCTCTGTGGACGAAAGCATGTTCCTCGGACACTCCGGCCCCAAAGCCAAGTTGTGTAGGGATTCAGACATATCCGCGCGGGGTAGGCAACGCCACCGTCAAGGGGATGTTGGGCCTAGGGATTGCGCTGAGCCCCGCGCAAGCTACTGTCGGTTGGGAAAAGCATTCGTAGATGGCAAAGATGGGCCGGAATGTCCGCTTTGGGTCAAAAGCGGTCATTCGTCGGCCGGCCCAATATCGCCAGTCTGCCCCAAGCGGACATTGTGGGTAGTGGCGCGAGAAGCACCCTGCCCGGCCTAATGGGAAAACCTTACCAGCCAGGCAGAGGCTACCTCGCCACACGACCTGTGAGATCAAAAAGCGATGACAGGGCCTGCATCATTTGCGGTCACCCTGTGAGGGGCCGGTCTTATGAGGCGAGAAAAGCATTCACATGTTCCTTATCGCCGTTGGCACGACACAGCAGAATGAACAGCACCACGCAAATCATGGTGATGCCGGCCGATATCGTAATGGCCGGCGTGCGGCGCGCCGTGACGGAATCCATGCCGCCGTCGGTCAGCGCGCGCACCAGCCGGCCGGCGCCCAGCACGGTGATAACGGCGAACATGTAAGGCTCCGTCGCCATGGTGCCCATGCGTCCAGCGACATGTGATACTGGTCGATGAGATAGTGGGATACCAGGTGAGAAACATGATGTTGATGAAATCAAGTCCGAAATTCGCCATGCCGATCGCCCACAGCAGTCACTTGCGGTTTGCTGGCGGAATGATTTCCGTAATCCGGCCGCGGGCGGTGTCGCCCGTCCAGATATTGCCCTTGGAATCGCTGACCAGGTAGGACGCCTCGAGGAATTGGCCATTGCCGGTTCCGTTGCCATTGCCGATCGCGCCCAGCACCTGGCCGGTCTGCTTGCTGACCTTGAGGAACTGGCCGTCCCAGCCTGAAGCGACCCAGAGATTGTTCTGCTTGTCGAAATAAAGCGCGCAGATCAGGTTTCGCAACTGCATGGTGCGGAGGAACTTGCCGTCGCCGGTATAAACCACGATGCGGTATTCCTCGCGGTCGCCGATATAGACATCGCCAGTTCTGGGATCCACAGCAAAGCCATGGGCCATGGTGAACTTGCCCTGTCCCACGGCATTGCCGAACCACTGGTTGATAAACTTGCCGTTCTTGTCCAAGTGCAGGATGCGCGCAGCGCCGTCATTGTTGGTGGGATCGCTGCCGTTGGTGTCGTTTGGACTTTCATGGCCATGCCCCTGGGCGATATAGATGTCGCCCTTGGCATTAAAGCCGACCATCAACGGCTCCCACAGATAGCGCTGTCCCTTGGCTTCGTCCCAATCGCCCCGGTGGCCGCGCACGCCGATAGTCATCAGAAGCTTGCCGTCCGGGCTGATCTTCTTGGTGGTGGCGCCGGCCGCATCGGTGATCCAGAGATTGTCCTGGGCATCCACGGCGATGCCGTGCGCCTTGGCATGATGGGTTATGACATTGTCGCCAATGGTCAGCAGCAGCTTGCCGCCCGCATCCCACTTGAACAGCTGCGGCCGTCCCTCCGGATTGCGCTGCAGGCCCCAGAGATTGTCCTTGGAGTCGGTGGCGACGGCGACCATGCCGTACTTCTCGCCCTCGGGCGAAGGAATCGGATAGGCGAAGCTGTAGCCCATGGTCTGCTTCCACTCCACCGCCTTCACGCCCAGCCGGTTGCCGCCGCGCTCCAGCGCCGGATCGCAGACCGGCGACCGGTAGCAATAAGGCGTGCCCAGCGTCCGCTTTAGCGAGGTCGCTTCGATGGAGGAGGCCGATTCCTTGCACTGGCCGGACAGCTTGGCCGCGTTCTGCAGCAGGCAATAGCGCAGGGTTGATCCGCTCGTGTGGGTGCAGAATTTGGCGATATCGCCCTCGCAACCGGCCATGCCGCCATCGGGCTTGGGCTTCGCCCTTGTCTGGATCATGCCCGACATGTCCTGCAGGACCCAGGCGGGCGATCCATTCGCGGCCGGCCCCGAGGAAGCCGCATCATTGGTTTGCGAGATTGCAGTCGATGCGGTGAGCGCGAGCGCCACCATGCTGGCGCAAAAGAGAAAGCTCTTCTTCATTTCAAAACCCCTGCCTTATTGTTGTTTCAAAAATTGTCTTTCCCGGAAGATCGTGGAAGCAGAAATCCATGAAATCATCTCTGAAAATGGGGCTAGTTTCCCTGCCGCGCGCGCAGGGCAGAGAGCCGTCCCGGCTTCGGCGAAGGTTCAACCACATTGCCGTTCTCATCAAGCCGGCCAGGCGCATCGAGGGTTTTGAGAAAAAAGTCCCTGCTTGGCAAATCCGCGATGGTTTTTTCCATGGCGGGGAATTGGCCTTCGCCTGTTCCAAGTGGCACATCCTGGATCGTGCGTGTGGTGACGGCTCTGATCATCGCAGCCTTCACGGTTTCGAAGCCCCTGTTGCGCTCTTCATCGGCGGGCAGCCGGCGAATCTGGGCCGGCCTTGCGGGGTCAACCACATGCGCCGGAACCGCCTTGATCCTGTAGGCCATCGAGATGCCCGTATTGCGGCCCGTTCTGGGATCGGGCATGCCGTCGGCATTCCGCTTGAGCGCGTAATAAAGGCCCACAGCATCCTCATGGTCCCGGATGCCCTGCTCCGCGCCGGTCTGGGCGAAAGTGTTCTCCGCCAACAGATCCAGCCAGTTGCGATAGCCGCCGACGAAGCCCGAAGCCGCCCGGCCATCCGCATCGATGGTCAGGCTGAGGCGCCCGCGATGAAAATCAGCATCGCCCATCTGGTCGGGAAACCAGCCGATGCGGGGAACGTGCAGCCGGTCCACCTGCTCGGTTTCGACCACGCCTTTCCTGATCCTTGCCTTCAGCCTGGTGTACTGCTCGCCCTTGACGATGCGATAGGAATAGTCCGGCGCAACATTGGCGCGCGCGTCACGCACGATCTTGTCCGGCGAATAACCGATCTCGACGGTGGCGTCGTTGTCGTTCATTGGATCCTGATTGCCGGAAATCCGGATCACGACCGTATAGAGACCTTCCTGCATCTGGGTATTTTCCCGCAGGTCCAGGGTACCGCTGGCAGGATTGCGGAACGGGGCATCGCAGCCCCAGGCGCGATAGAGCGCATTGTCGATGCCGCGAATACCCCCAGTGCTGGTGAACCCGCCAGTCTTCGGGTTGCCGTCGAGATCGAATCCGTCCGAGATCTTGCTCACGACTTGCGGCTGGCCCGGATCATGCGCCGCGAACGGATTGATGTAAGTCTCGATACCCTTGCGCCAACCCCGATAAGACACCGCGCGGCCCCAGACATAAAAGCGCACATAGGTTGGAAGCCGGGCCTTCTCGATCCCCGGCGGCGCGATAATGGATTCGATTTCCTGCTTGCTGCGCCAGGGCTGCCGCGACAACGCCGTGCGCATCTCCGCTTCATCGTTGAAGTGGGTCGCGCTGCCGCGCGCACAATCCGCGGCTGGCGCCGTCTCCGCGACACCGGGCCGGCCGCCATAGCGGAAGGCAAAGCCATATTCGCGAACGACGAAACCGCGGGTCCAGGGCGCGGCGGCCGCCGGCTGCGCCAACGCGGCAGCGCATGCCACCACGAGGGTGGAAGCCAGAAGGCAATTGCGCAGTCGCATGATCGTCTTCCCTCGAGGCCCGGCTAGGCCAGCAACTCTGTATAGGCGCTTTTGGTTTCCATGGAGCCTTTGCCCCAGCCGTCAACCGAAAGGCCCATGGCCTTCATCGCCGTCAGGCCCACACGCGATACTGCGTTGCCGCCGCCGGCGATATGATAACCGGTCTTCATGCGCCCGCTGGCGCTGCCCGCCAGCATGATGGGAATGCCATCAACGGCGTGGATCTTGGCATAGCTTTGGTCGCTATAGGCGAACACCAGGCTGTGATCCAGCAACGTCCCGTCACCTTCGGGTATAGCATCCAGTTCCTTCAGCACGCTGGCGAGCAGCTCCATACTGTAGATGTTGTACTGGGCCACGTGCGGCTGATAACCCAGGACCGGATCGATCGCCTCCATGTGGGTGGTCACATGGTAGCCCAAAGGATCACCCGGCACGAAGATATTTGACCCCGGTTCGGAAATGGCGAGATTGAAAACCCGCGTCTGGTCGGTCGCCAGCGCCAACGCGCCCAACCGCGCCATGAGCGGGGTGACGGCGCGCACATTGGGCAGCGCATAGTTCACCGGCATTTCCCCCGGAGCCGCCGGGATAGCGACCTTGGCGACCACATCGGGGCGTTGCAGTTCGGCCGCCATCTGACGTTCGGTGTCGCGCACCGAGGTGAAATACTGTTCCATCCGGGCCCGGTCGCCGGCGCCCAGATTCCGCATGAAATCCCTACGCTCATCGGTGACGGCGGACAGCACGCTCTGCTGCAGCATCACTTGGGGATCGGGTTGCCAAGCGCCGCTGGAAGGGTCCTGGAAACCCGGCCCGAACAGGCGGGTATAAAGTGACAAAGGAGAAGGTTCGGCCGGAAGCGTATTGGCGCCGCCCAGGCTTGAATAACAATGTTTCGGATCGCCCGATGCGGCGGCGGCCACCGACTTGTAGCGGGTCCCGCGGCTGATGGCGTCGGCGATGGTTTGGTCAATAGTCTTGGAATCGAATTGCGACACCTTGGTCGGCGCAATTCCGGTGGCGATGGCCGCATTGCCCGACCAGTGCTGGAAGTTCGGATTGTCGTCCACCATCACGCGCATGCCGCTAAACACGTTCATCTTTTTCTTGAACGGCTCGAGTGGTTTCAACTGGACGGTTGTTTCGTAATCCAGCCCGGCCTTTTTGGGCACCCACAGCGACGTGGTCAGGCCAAGGCCGAAAAAGAAGGTGCTGAAGCGGGTTGGAATGCGCTGCCCCGTCGCCGCCAGCGCCTGTCCCTTGCCGTCCAGAAAGCAATCGAGGAACGGAACCGCCATCACGGCGGCGGAGCCCTGGATCATGCCATGAAGGACCGTTCTGCGATGGATAGGCATGACGTATCTCCCAGAACCTAGCGCAATGCCTGCTGGCGGGCGGACGCTTCCTTGACGGCGGCGGGCGTGTCGAAAAACTCAGGACTTTCGACCAGCCCCTTTATTAAGGTGCGCATACGATAGCCTGAATCGGCAAAGGCCTGATAGGCGGTCCTGAATGCCGAGGCATCGACCTCCTCGGTATCAATCCCCTTGGCGTAGGCATAGAGCTTGCGCGCCATGCAGGCTGGGAACTTGGGATTATCGTGTAGATAACGGCCAAGGCCCGGGCCGTCCAGGAACGTTTTGCCCTGCAGGGTCGCCGAAAGATCAATGCGCTGTCCATTTTCCATCAACCGCCGTCCGCCGATGGTATCAAAACCCTCCAGCGACAGCCCGATCGGATCACTGTGGGTGTGGCAGGACGCGCAGGTCGGCGTGGTGGCATGGGCCATCAGCCGCTCACGCACCGTCTTGAGCGGTCCGTTGGTTTCATTGATGACAGAAAAATCGACGTTGGCCGGCGGCGTCGGGGTCGGCTCGCACAGGAAGATGTCCATCAGCGCCACGCCGCGCTTGGTGGGCGAGCTTTGTCCGGGGTGCGAGAACATGGACAACATGCTGACTTGCGTGACGATGCCACTGCGGCCCGAGTCAGGTGAGAATTCAAGGGGCATCCATTCGCCATCGAAGGAGAAGTCCACGTCGTAGATCGCTGCCAGGTTCCGGTTGATGAAGGTCTTGCGCGTGGTCATCAGGTCGCGCAGGTCGCCATTTTGATGCAAGGTCAGGTCAATTGCGCCGCGCAGCGTCTCTTCCCTGGCTGAGAGCGCCATCGCGGCGCTCCATTTCGGAAAGATCAACGAGTCCTTCGAGACGGTATCGAACGTGTCCAGCTCAAGCATATCGGTGAAGAATGCGCGCATGCC
>CANBZE010000016.1 GCA_947373775.1 Alphaproteobacteria bacterium | reverse complement strand
CATCCTGTCCTTTATCGTGATCATGATCCTTCTGGCGCTGGTGCTGCGCAGCGTCCATGACGTGCTGATGACCCTGGCGCCGCTGGTTCTGTCCGGCCTGCTGACCTTGGCGACCTGTGTGGTGCTGGGCCTGCGGCTGAACTTCGCCAATGTCATCGCCCTGCCGCTGCTGCTGGGCATCGGGGTGGCGTTCAACATCTATTTCGTGGTGGCCTGGCGCCACGGCCAGCGCTGTTTCCTGGCGTCCAGCCTGACCCGCGCGGTGATCTTCTCGGCCGCCACCACGGCGTCAGGCTTCGGAACCCTGTGGCTCAGCGTTCATCCGGGCACCGCCAGCATGGGCGAGCTGCTGATGATTTCACTGGGTTGGGTGCTGGCGACCACGCTGTTCCTGTCGCCCGCGCTGCTGGGCGCGCCGCAGCACAGTCTGCAGTTTAATGACCCGGAAGTTTAGCCCAACATCTGATCGGTAAGCGCATTGATGCGCTTGGCCAAAGCCTGCGGACCACCGCTCGCCAAAGTGGCGGCGAAGTCGGATCGCTTCTGCGCCATCTGGCTGATATTGCCGGCCAGATACACATCCGTGACCTTCCAGTCCGATCCCACCTGGTGGGTGCGGTAATTGAAGGCGATGGTTTCGCTGGAGCTCTTCATCGTGCTTTTCACGAAATGGTCGCTGCCGCGCGCCACCGAGGCCGGGTCCACGGTGAACTTCTCGCCGCTATAGGAATCGAAGCTCTTGGCATAGTTGGCGATGGTCATGCGGCTGAAGGCATCGGTCAGCGCCTTCTTGTCGGCGTCCGAAAGGCCAGCCCAGCTGGGGCCGACCGCGGTGGCGGTCATGGCCGGAAGATCGAAGGCTTTTTCCACGGCGGGCTTGAGCTTGTCATAGCGCGACTTGGCCGTGCCGCCCGCCTTCATCGAAGCTGTCAGGACATCATAGAAGCCCTGCACCTGCGCCACCGAAGGATCGGCGGCCTGCGCCTGGGCGGCGGGAATCGAAAACGCGGTCAAGGCGGGGGCGGCCGCCAGCATCAGTCCCAGGGACACGGACTTCAAAATACGGTTCATGGAAATCTCCTTTGCCTCCGGTCTAACGCACGAAAGCTGAATGGGACCCGAACAAGGGGGTAAAAATTCGCCCTATTCTTGGCTTTTCACGTCGATCCGGTCCAGCAAACAGATGTCGCGAGGTGTCGCGGGCCCGGCAGAAGGCCTAGGCGTCCCGGTCCAGCAAGAAGAATGGCAGCGCCGACAATTCCGGCGCTTTGGCGGCATAGGGCCCCAGGGCTTCGACGGCGCGGCGGGCGCGCGTCTCGGCCTCAGCGCGCGCGCCCTCCAGGCCCAGCAGGGTGACCAGGGTCTGCTTGCCCATGTCGGCATCCTTGCCCACCGCCTTGCCGGTTTTTTCGGCCGTGGATGTCACGTCCAAAAGGTCGTCGGTGATCTGGAACACCACGCCCATATCCTCAGCATAGGCTTTCAGCCGGGCACGGGTTTCGCTGTCCGCCTGTCCCAGGATCGGGCCGGCCTCGCAGGAGAATTCGAAAAGCTGGCCGGTCTTGCGCCGCTGCAGGTCGATCACGTCTTCGACGCCAAAGCTCTTGTCGGCCAGCATGTCGATGATCTGGCCGCCGATCATGCCCGAATGGCCGGACGCTTCGGCCAGCCGCGCGATCAGCGCACAACGCACGTCGGCGCTCGGATGGGTGCGGGCATCGGCCAGGATCTCGAAGGCGATGGTGAGCAGTGCGTCGCCGGCCAGCACCGCGGTCATTTCATCAAAGGCGATATGGGTGGTGGGACGGCCACGGCGCAGATCGTCATCGTCCATGCAGGGCAGATCGTCGTGGACGAGGCTGTAGGTATGCAGGGCTTCGATCGCAGCGCCGACCCGAAGGCTGCGCGAATCATCCACCCCGAACAGCCGGGCCGAATGCAGCACCAGGAAGGGCCGCAGCCGCTTGCCCCCCGCCATGATGGCGTAGCGCATGGCCTCCTGCACCCGGGCCTGGCGCCCGGTGGGCTGGGGCAGGACGGCGTCCAGACTGGCGTCCACCAGCCTGGCGCTGGCGGCAATGGCCGGGGCCAGCTGGGGAACAGCCGCCCTGGCGGCCTGGATACTGCTGTCTGACACGATTTTTTGGCCCCCGGTTCGGACCGCTTTTAGCCTTGAAACTGCCCGCCTTGCCAGCCGGTTTGGGCGGGGTTCCCGTTACATTTCACCGCCCCCCGTCCGGGCGCCTGTTATCCATGCCTTCTAAGGGGTTGCACCCCCTATCTTGAAAGGCGAAAATGGCTATGTTGCAGCGCCGTAAAACTTGGGCCGGGGGCGGCCCAGGTTTGCCAACCCGTACAGGGATCGACATGCGAGTTATTCTTGCCCAGCCGCGCGGCTTCTGTGCCGGTGTCGTGCGCGCCATCGATATCGTGGAAAAGGCGCTCGATAAGTATGGCGAGCCCGTCTATGTCCGCCACGAGATCGTGCACAACAAGCATGTCGTGGACACGCTCAAGAACAAGGGCGCCCGCTTTGTCGAAGAGCTGGACGAAGTGCCCGAAGGCGCCGTCACCGTGTTCAGCGCCCATGGCGTGCCCCAGTCAGTGGTGAAGACCGCCCAGGACCGCGGGCTGCCGGTTCTGGACGCCACCTGCCCGCTGGTCTCCAAGGTGCACAACCAGGGCAAGCGTTATGTCGCCCACGGCCGCACCCTGATCCTGATCGGCCATGCCGGCCATCCCGAAGTCGAAGGCACCATGGGCCAGGTCGGCGCGCCGGTAACCCTGGTGCAGAACGAGGCCGATGTCGCCACCCTGGCCATCCCGCCGCAAACCCCGGTCGCCTATATCACCCAGACCACCCTTTCCATCGACGACACCAAGGGCATCATCGTCGCCCTGAAGAAGCGTTTCAGCGACATCGTCGGCCCCGAAACATCCGACATTTGCTACGCCACCCAGAACCGCCAGACCTCCGTGCGGGAACTGGCCAAGATCGCCGACGTGATCCTGGTGGTGGGCGCGGCCAACAGCTCCAACTCCAACCGGTTGCGCGAGATCGGCATCGAGGAGGGTGTGCCTTCCTACCTGATCAATGACGGCAGCGAGCTGAAAGCCGAATGGGTACGCGGCAAGGAAGTCGTCGGCCTGACCGCCGGCGCGTCCGCCCCCGAAGAACTGGTGCGCCACGTGATCGAAGCCCTGGGCGAGATCGAAGACGTGGAAGTGGAACAGATGGACGGCAAGAAGGAACATATCGAGTTCCGCCTTCCCGCCGAGTTGAGGGCTTAAGTCATGGGATCACTTCCGCTGCGCCAGGCCGCCAAGATCGGCGCCTATGTCGTCAAGAAAGAACTGTCGGGCAAGAAGTACCCGCTGGTGCTGATGCTGGAGCCGCTGTTCCGCTGCAACCTGGCCTGCGCCGGCTGCGGCAAGATCGATTATCCCGATGAGATCCTGAACCAGCGCATGTCCTATGAGCAGTGCATGCAGGCGATCGACGATTGCGGCGCCCCCGCCGTGTCCATCGCCGGCGGCGAGCCCCTGCTCCACCGCGACATGGCCAGGATCGTGGAAGGCTATATCGCGCGCGACAAGTTCTTCATCCTGTGCACCAACGCGCTGCTGCTGGCCAAGAAGATCGACCAGTACAAGCCGCATCCCAATTTCACCTGGTCCATCCACCTGGATGGCGACAAGGGCATGCACGACAAGTCGGTGTGCCAGGACGGCACCTATGACCGCGCCATCGCCGCCATCAAGCTGGCCAAGTCCAAGGGCTTTCGCACCCAGATCAACTGCACTTTGTTCGACGGCACCGACCCCGAACGCACCGCCAAGTTCTTCGACGAGATGATGGCGATGGGCGTGGACGGCATGACCGTGTCGCCGGGCTATGCCTATGAGCGCGCGCCCGACCAGCAGCACTTCCTGAACCGCGAACGCACCAAGAAGATGTTCCGCGACATCCTGAGCCGCGGCAACGGCGGCAAGAACTGGGAGTTCACCAATTCGTCGCTGTTCATGGACTTCCTGGCCGGCAACCAGACCTATGAATGCACCCCCTGGTCCATGCCGCTGCTGACCGTGTTCGGCTGGCAAAAGCCCTGCTACCTGCTGGGCGAAGGCTATGCCGCGACCTTTACCGAGCTGATGGAAGGCACGGAGTGGGAAAAGTACGGCGTCGGCAAGTATGAGAAAGGCGCCAACTGCATGGTGCATTGCGGCTTTGAAGGCACCGCCGCCACCGATGCGATCAAGCACCCCTTGAAGATGCTGCCGATCCTGATGAAGGGCATCAGGACCGAAGGCCCGATGGCGCCGGACATCGATCTGTCAAACCAGCGGCCGGCCGAGTTCACCTTCTCGCGTCATGTCGAGCACAAGATGTCACAGATCAAGGCCGGCAATTCCAACACCACAGAGGTCGAGGCAGCGGAGTAATTCCGCGAACGCCTGGTTGGAGCTCCGCGCGGTGCGGATCAGCGCCGGCACTTGTGTTGGCTTCCTCAGCAGCGATCCCAGCACCCGGCCGATGGCGATGCCGCCATCCGGCCTCATCGCCACCAGAGCTGCCGGCGGCAGCACATGGGTTGCGTCGTCCGAAATGATGCGCAGGCCCGCCAGCGGCAGGTTACGGGATGCCGCGAAGCGCGCCGCGATTTGGGATTCCATATCGACCGCCAAGGCGCCGGTCGCTTCATGCAGGCCGGACTTGGTCTCAGCCTTGTCGATAATGACATCGCTGCCGAACAACTGGCCCTGATGGACCTGCGGCAGGCGCGACACCAGCCGGTTGCGCCATCCGGCATGGCAGTCCCAGCTTTCCGCGCCGGTGATGACCTTTTCGGCGATCACCACGTCGCCGACCTTCAGATGCGGCGACAGCGCGCCAGCCAGGCCGATGGAGATCACGCCGCTAATATCACCATGCAAGGCCTTGAGCTTGGCTGCCAGCCCGTCGCCATCACCGCCGCCCGCGACGGCAATCACGCCGGCAACGCCGACGATGCCGGCTTCCTTGGACAGGCCCGTCACGGCCAATACGGTCACAGGCCGTATTCCACGCGGCGGCTGTTGCCGGTCTTGAGATTGCGATAGCGCGCCAGCGCCCAGAGCGGGAAGAATTTCGGATAGCCGTGATAGTTCAGATAGAACACACGCGGAAAGCCGCCACCGGTGTAATGCGGCTGGCTCCACAAGCCATCGCCGTCCTGCGTCGCCTTCAGATAATTGATGCCCCGCGCCACAGCCGGGTGATCCACCTGTCCCGCCGCCATCAGGCCCAGCAGCGCCCAGGCCGTCTGTGACGCAGTCGAAGGCGCGGGCTCATAACCTTTGTAATCCAGCTTGTAGCTGTCGCAATTCTCGCCCCAGCCGCCGTCCGGATTCTGGATTTGGATCAGCCAGTCGGCGCCCTTCTTCATGGTGGCGTGATCGGCCATCAAACCCGCGCCGTTCAGTCCCGCCAGCGCCGACCAGGTGCCATAGATGTAATTGACGCCCCAGCGGCCCCACCAGGAACCGTCGTCACGCTGGGTCTTGATCAGGTATTCGATGCCGGCCTTCAGGCGCGGATGATCGGTCTTGCCCAGCTGCGCCAGCATGCCGACGCAACGCCCCGACACGTCTTCGGTCGGCGGGTCCAGCAGCGCGCCATGATCGGCGAAGGGAATGTTGTTCAGGTAGGTATAGGAATTGTCAGCATCGAAGGCGCCCCAGCCGCCGTCGCGGCTCTGCAGGCCTTCCACCCATTCGGTGCCGCGTGCGATGGCGTCTTTGTACTGGCCGCGCTGCGCGGCACGGTCCATCGCCATCACCACCACGGCGGTATCGTCCAGATCGGGGTAGTAATCATTGCGATACTGGAAAGCCCAGCCGCCGGGACGCACATCGGGTTTTTCTTCCGCCCAGTCGCCTTTCACATCCAGCACTTGCAGCGGCTTCAGCCATTCCAGGCCGCGCGCCACGGCCGCTTCCGCAGCCGCATCCTTGGTTTCCAAGAGGGCATGCGCCACCAGCGCCGTGTCCCACACCGGTGAAACACAGGGCTGGCAATAGGCCTCGTCCGCCTTGATCACCAGCAGGTTCTCCACCGACAGCCTCGCGATCGCACGGTCGGGATGACTTTCCGGATAGCCCAGCACGTCATACATCATCACGCTGTTGGCCATGGCGGGATAGATCGCGCCCAACCCGTCCTCGCCGTTCAAGCGCTCGGTGGTCCAGGCGCGGCAGGTTTCGATCGCTTTGCCGCGCGCGCCCTTGGGCCAGGGTACGACCTTCAGCACCCGATCCAGCGTCCCAAAGAAAGCCGACCAGCCGGCGCTCTGGTGCGGCGCGCGAGGGCTGGCTGCGGGCACGCCGGGCACGAACAGCTCATCAATATGAATCCCGCGCGGATTGCGCGCCAGCGGCTTTTTCGCGCACAGCACCAGCAGCGGCACGATCACCGTGCGCGCCCAATAGCTCATCTTGGACAGGTGCACAGGAAACCAGCGCGGCAGCAGGATCAGTTCTGGCGGCACGGTGGGCACATCGTTCCAGGAACATTGCCCATACAGCGCCAGCAGGATGCGGGTGAAGACATTGGCCTTGATGGCGCCGCCGCGAGCATGCAGGGCTTCGCGGGCGCGGACCATGTGCGGCGCGTTGATGTCGTCGCCGATCATCTTGAGGGCGAAGTACGCTTTCACCGTCGCGGAGATGTCAAAGGCGCCTTCGTGGTACAGCGGCCAGCCGCCATGCGAGCCCTGGATGCGGCGCAGATAGACGCCGATCTTGCGCTCCAGCTCCAGGTTCGGCGTCTCAGCCAGGTAATGCACCAACAGCACATATTCGGCCGGGATGGTGGCGTCGGCCTCCAGCTCATAGACCCAATGACCGTCGGGCTTCTGCTGCGCCAGGATCGCAGCCGTGGCGGCGCCGATGGCGCCCTCCACGTCCACGAAAATGCCGGGGGTCAGCTGGTTCATGACGGCACTATAAAGACAGATGGCGCAGCGCCAAAGCCGCCGCACTTTCGCCGGACTTGAGCGCCCCTTCGATGGTGGCGGGCAGCCCCGTCTGGGTCCAGTCGCCGGCCAGGAACACGTTGGGCCAGCCGGTCTTGGCGGCGGGGCGGCGGGCATCCTGTGCCGGGGTAGCGGCAAAGGTGGCGCGTTTTTCCTTGACGATCTGCCAGACGGGCATAGGCGCCGATATGTCCAGCGCCTTGGCGACATCGGCCCAGATGCGGGCGGCCAGCGCCTCGCGGTCCTGATCCACGATGGCATCGGCCCCCGACACCGTCACCGAGATGCGGTCCGGGAAGCTGAATATCCATTCGGCGGTGCCGCCGATCACCCCCAGCATGGCGGGCGCGCCCACCGGTGCGGGCATCTTGAAATGCGCATTGACGATGGCGCGGAAATCATCGGGCGCGGTCAGGGTGGGGATCAGGTCCTTGGCCACCCAAGGTGGTACCGCCACGACCACCGCATCATTGTGCGCCAGCGGCACGGCTGCCTCGCCCAGGTCCAGCGCCATGGCGCTGCGCCGGCCGAGGGTAATGCCACGCAGCCTTGTGCCCAGCTGGATCTGGGCATCCTTGGCTTGCAGATAGGCCAGCGCGGGATCGATGAAGGCCGCCGCCAAGGTGGGATGGGCGATGCGCGGACGGTAATAGCGGCCGCCCTTGGCCAAGGTCTCGCGCAGCACCGCGCCTGCCAGCACGGCGGAAGACTCTTCGGGCTCGGTGTTCAGCGCTGCCAGCAGAAAGGGATGCATCAGCCGCCGCCACAGGGGGCCACGGTCCTTGACGATGTCGCCGATGCGCGCCCTTTTGTCCGCCCACAGCAGCGGCGCATAGCTGAGGTAATCACCCGCGCGGCTGCCTGGCACCCGGCGGCCCGGGCGCGCGATCCAGTATGGCAGGCTGCCTTCATTGGGCCGCAAGGTCCAACGCTGATTGTCCTTCAAATCCACAAAGGCGAATTCGGCGCGCGGCGGTCCCGCCAGCGCATCCTTGGCGCCAATGCGCGCCAGATAGGCCTGAACCGCGCGGTTGCCCGACAGCACCAGGTGATTGCCATTGTCGATCACCCCGCCAAAAACCGGATCGAAATAGGAGCGGCAGCGCCCGCCCGCCTGCGGCGCGGTCTCGATCACGGTCACCGACGCGCCGCGCGACGCCAACACCGTGGCCGCGGACAGGCCGGCCAATCCGGCGCCGATGACGTAAGCCTTCTTCATCCAAAAATGCCCTGGCGCAGGACCAGCGACAGCAGCCGCGACCGGGGCAGCGACACGCGGTGGCGCGGCGCCGTAAAGCCCTGCGCTTCGCTGGCGGACAGGATTTGCGAATAGACCGCGCCCATCAGGCGCGGCGTCTTGATCCGCCCCCTGGGCTTTGCCGCCAAGATGCGCTGGGCCTCGTCATAATGATGATGCGCCTGCGCCGCCACCTTGCGGCACACCGCATCGATCTGCGGCTTGTTGACAATGGCGCTGACATCCAGCGAGCGGCAACAATCCATTTCCTGCAGATATTCGCGCGGCAGGTAAAGCCGGCCGATAGCGGCATCCTCGTCGATGTCGCGCAGGATGTTGGTCAACTGCAGCGCCCGGCCCAGGTGATGCGCCAGGTCGAAGCCCGGCCCCTCATCCATGCCGAACACCTTGATGGACAACCGCCCCACCGCGCTGGCCACCCGGTCGCAATACAGATCCAGGGTAGCGAGGTCGGGCGCGACGATATCCTCGGCCACGTCCATGTCCATGCCGTCCAGCACCGCCAGAAAGTCATCAAGCCGCAACCCATACTGCGTGATGGCCGGCGCCAGGAAACGCACCTGCTGCGCGACGGTGCCGGCATACAGGCCGCACAGGTCGGCGCGCCATTGCTCCAGCCTTTCATGGCGTTCCGCGCGGGTACCCACGCCGTCATCGGCAATGTCGTCCACCTTGCGGCAGAAGGCATAGATGGCGAACATCGCGTCGCGCTCTTCGGCCGGCATCAGCCGCATGGCGAGATAAAAAGAGCTGCTCTTGGCCTTCTTCTGCACGGCCTTGGCGGCGGGGGCGCCGATATTCTCTGCATTGGTCATTTGGGGCGTCTCAGGCGCATCAGCGCAAAGGAAGGAAAGCGTTTCAGGAACAGGGCCGCCACGTCCATCCTGGAATGATGCACGGGCTGGCTGAGGGGATCGCGGTTCATCAGCATGGTATTCAGATCGTCGGCCAGGGTCTGGATCAGGTCGACTTCCAGCGCCAGCCGCCCGTCTTTTATACCGCGCGCGAAGGGACGCGAAGTCTCCAGCAGCTGCGCATTCTGGCGCGCCAGGCCGGCAATCACCGCCGTCAGGGCCGGATTGGCGCGTGTTTCGCCCAGCGTTTCAACCCCGATCCCAGCCAGCAGCGGTTCGGGGATATAGACCCGGTTCAGTTCGCGATAATCCTTGGCGCAGTCCTGCAGGTGGTTGATCACCTGGAGGGCAGCGCACAGGGCATCGTTGGCCGGCCACAGGTCGGGGCTTTCGCCATGCACATCCAGCACGAAACGGCCCACCGGCATGGCGCTGTAGCGGCAATAATCGATCAGATCGTCCCAGTCCTGGTAGCGCAGCTTGGTGCAATCGCGGCGAAAGGCTTCCAGCAAGTCCAGCGCATGCACCGGCGACAGGCCGCGCTCCTTCTGAATTTCGCGTAGCTTCACGCCTTCGGGTACCGCATCGCTTTGCCCCGTCAGGCTGGCGCGCATCTGTTCCAGCAGCGCCAGCTTTTCCTCCGGCGCGGCAGTGACATGATCGGCCACGTCATCGGCAGCGCGCACGAAATTGTAGAAGGCCATCACCGGCGGGCGATGCTTCGGCGCGATCAGGATCGAGGCGACGGGAAAATTCTCGTCCTTGTGGCCCTTGCCCGACTGAAGTTCGGCGACGCCCCTCTTCGGCAAAGAAGTCATGCCGCGCCCTTTCCGGCATCGGACTTTTGGACGGCAGCTTGGGCCCGGCCCTTCCACATCCCGCCCCTGCCCGACCAGTGCTGGACGGCCGACTGCAGGGTGAAGGCGGCATAGAAAATACCGATCAGCGGCAGGGCCAGGCCCCACAGCGGCGACAGGCGATAGAAACGCAGCATGGGCTGGTACATCAGCGCCATGATGATCCAGGCCAGCCAGCCAGCCAATTGCGAAACGCCCCAGGCGAACAGCGCCGTCATCACCGGCGCCAGGTAGACCAGCGCCAAGCCCAGCATGGTGCCGGCCAGAACCAGCGGCGAATAGCCCAGCTGAGCATAGGCGCTGCGCGTCACCATCTGGCGGATATCGGCGATATGGGGATAGGGCCGCAAGCTGACGGCGCGGTCGGTCAAACCCAGCCAGATGGGACCCTGGCGCTTCATCGCCCGGCCCATCGCGCAATCGTCGATGATGTTGTGACGGATGGCGGCGATGCCGCCGGACTCTTTTAAGGCGCTTTCCTTTACCAGCATGCAGCCGCCGGCCGCCGCGGCCACGGTGTTGCGGGGATTGTTGACCGCGCCAAAGGGAAACAGCATGTCGAAGAAAAACACGAAGGCGGGAACCAGAAAATGCTCGGCGGCCGACTTGCAGGACAGGCGCGCCATCAGCGACACCAGCACCCGGTTGCCGTCTTTGGCGCGCGCCACCAGCATGCGCAGATTGTCGCTGGAATGAGCGATGTCGGCATCGGTGAACCAGAGATAAGCGGGCTTGAAGGCGGCGGCGTAATCGCTGCCCTGGCTCATCGCCCACAGCTTGCCGGTCCAGCCCGCGGGACGCGGCGCACCCGTCAGCACCGTCAGGCGCTCGGAGTTCAGCGCCCGCGCCAGCGCACCAGTGCCGTCGCCGGACTGATCGTCGACCAGCACGATACGGAATTCGCCCGGATAATCCTGGGCGATCAGGCTGCCGATGCTGCGCTGGATTACGTCCGCCTCGTCGCGGGCCGGCACTACCGCCACCACCGACGGCCAGGTTTCGGGCTCGGCGACCGGCTGGGTGTCGCGTTCGCGCAGCAGCCAGAAGCCATTGTGAAACAGCAGCAAATAAAGCCAGATCAGCAGCGGCAGGAAGCCGAACAGGATGCCCGCGATCACGCCAAATACCTCATGAGAGATATCCATTCTCGCGGAACCAGCTCAAGGCATCCTTCAGGCCTTCACGATAGGGCCGCGCGGTATAGCCCAGATCGCGCCTGGCCTTTTCCGAACTGAAGAACATGCGGTAGCGCGACATGCGCAGCGCATCGGCGGTGAGGAACGGCTCCTTGCCGGTGACGCGGGCAACGGCTTCGGCCGCCCAAGCCAGGGGAAACAAAGGCGCGCGCGGGATCTTGATGGCGGGCGCCTTGCGGCCCGACAAGAAGGCGATATCGCCCAGCATGGTCTGCAGCGCCACGTCTTCGCCGCCCAATATGTAATTTTCGCCGATCTTGCCCTTGTCCAAGGCCAGCAGATGGCCGTTGGCCACGTCATCGACATGCACCAGGTTGAGCCCGGTATCGACAAAGGCCGGCATGCGCCCGGTGGCGGCTTCGACAATGACGCGGCCCGTGGGTGTGGGCTTGATATCGCGTGGACCGATCGGGGTGGACGGTGCCACGATCACGCAGGGAAGCCCCTCTTCCCGCACCAGGCGCTCGACTTCGCGTTCGGCCACCAGCTTGGAGCGCTTATAAGCGCCGATCACGCTTTGCGGCGTGTGGCGCGAACTCTCATCCACCGCGGTATCACCCGGCTTCAGGGCCGCGACGGACGAGGTGTAAACCACCCGTTCCACACCGGCTTTCAGCGCCGCGCCCATGGTGGCCTTGGCGCCCTGGAAATTGTTGCGCTCGATCTCGCCCGGATCGCGCGCCCAGAGGCGATAATCGGCCGCGACATGGAACAGGTAACGCGCGCCTCGCAGGGCGGCGGTCATCGATTCTTCATCGCGCATGTCACCGATCACGGGCTCGCAATGCAGCTTGGTGATGTTGAGGCGGTTGGCGGTGGGCCGCATCACCACCCGCACGTGCAGGCCCCGCGCCACCAGCGCCCGCGCCACCGCCGAGCCGACGAAACCAGATGCTCCAGTGACCAATGCGATATCAGACATTGGCGAACGCCTTTCGCCCTTCAACACTCTGCCAGTACAGCAGCGCCGGCACGCCCAGCACGATCTCGCGCGCCCGCTTGAGCAGGGACACTGCCACACCCATCTCGGCCGGCAGGCCGAACAGCGGCGCCAGCATGGCATAGCCCCATTCCTGCACACCGATGGCAGCGGGCACCGGGGCGGCGATGCTGCGCAAGGTGCACAGCAGCGCTTCCAGCGCGATCGCATTCAGGAAGCCGATCTGTCCACCAACCAGGCGGAAAGAGATGTAAGTGCCGACCCCTGCTCCGATCCAGGCCAGCAGATGCAACGCCGCCGACGCGGCCAGACGGCTCTTGGAGCTGTACAATTCCGTGATCGCGGCGTGAAACGATACGCCTTCGCGCGCATGTGGGAAGAAGCGCGCGGCCAGGCGCTCAGCCAGCCCCGCGCCTTTCTTCTGCAGGAAGATCAGCAGCGCGATCGCGGGAACTGCGAGCAGCAGCACCGCCAGCATGCCCTCGGTGACCGGCCCCGAACCTTCCAGATGCCGGAACTGGGTGAAGCCCAGTCCCAGCCCGAAGGCCAGGAACACCATTTGCGCCATCGCTTCGGTGGTGGCGTCACCAGCGACCGAGGCGGCGGCATGGGCCGGGCTCATGCCCTTCAGCACCATCAGCCGCGCGGCGGCGACCATGCCGCCGACCGGCGAGAACGGCGAAATCTCAGCAATGGAATCGCGCACCACCCGGGCAAGATAGAAATCGCGCAAGGGCCGGCGCTCGGACGGCGGCAAAAGCGTGTACCAGGCAAACGCCAGGCTGATGAAGACGACCAGCGCGAACAGGCACAGCAGCGCCAGGCCGCCGAAACCGGCGCGCGCCACCGCCCCGAACACCGCGTCAAAACCGATGGACCAGACCAGATAAACGGCCGCGATGACGCCGGCCAGCAGCGCGACAGCGACCCCGAGCTTTGGCGCCCACTTCATTACGCAGGCAGCGGCTTGGCGCGGAAGCTCCACAGCCGCATCGCGCCCAGCGCGGTTTCCGCCAGCTGGGGCAGGAAGCTGGGGCGCAGCAATTCGGGCTCGAAAACGCCCATGCGGCGGCGGTTTTCCGAATAGCAGTCTTCCAGGAAACGCTTGAACGTGAAGCCGTCCAGGAACACCGATGCCTGGGTGGCGGAGAATTCCTTGCCGTCGTTCAGGTCCTTGCCGCGCTTGGCAGTGCCCACCATGCGGCCGAGCGCGCGCATGTAATAGCGGAAGTCGGTCAGCGGCAGCAGCATGCGGGCGAGGAAGCCCTTCTGCGCCTGGTTATAAGCCATCCAGTTGACGAAGAAGACGATGTGACGGGTTTCTTCGTACATCAGGGTCTCGAAGATCTGGAACATCTCCTTGGGCAGAAATTCCGACTGCATGGCGATCTTGAAGACGCCAAAGCCCAGGAAGGAATCCATGCATTCGCCGAAGCCGAAATCCTTGAAGCGGGTCTCGACATTGTCGCTGACATCTTCCAGCGGGCGTTCGGCGGCATCGATATTGTATTTCTGGATCATCACCCGAAGCAGCTTGGCGTGGCGGGCTTCCTCGAAACCCTGCAACGCCACGGCTTCCTTCATCACCGGATCTTTGATGGTCTTGACGAATTCGGCCACAATCGCACCGGCGCGGCGCTCGGTGTAGAAGACCTCTTCCCAGAAAGGCACGGATTTCAGCCGCGCCAGCGCCGCCTCGTCCAGGGCCGGCCACGGCAGAGTCTCCGGATCGAACTCGGTATAGGTCTGCATGAAATGCTTGCAGAAAGTGTCGCGGTGTTCGGGCGATCCGATTTTCATCAGGCGGCTTTCTTTTTCGGACCAATGAACTTCAAGGCCATGCGGGCCATGAAGGGCACGAAGCGCGGACGCTTCAAACGGTTGTCATAGGGCTTTAGCCGACGGTCATTCTCGGCAACGCAGATGGCGATCAGCTCGCCGACATTGATATCCGAACCCAGCTGCTCGGCGCCGGTGACGGTGAAATTGTTGTCCTGCTGGCCGTTGGATACGTCCGAAGCGATGCCCATGCGCTCATAGATCAGGAACAGCCAGACAGCGAGCACCTTCAATTCAAAATAGGGCCGGCGCCACAGGGGCATGTTGCGGCGGTGCCAGGCGACCCAGTTGACGAAGAACAAGATGTGGCGGGCTTCTTCATTCACCACCGGATCAAAGGTCTCAATCAGCTCGGGAGGGAAATAACCCGTGTCCTTGGCCGCCTTGAACAGGCCGAAAGCAAAGAAGCTGTCGATGCATTCGCTGTAGCCGGTGACCATGAAGGCCCATTCCGGATTCTTCGGCTTCTCATAGACCGGCTCGGGCGCCAGCTTGATGCCGTAAGCCTCGACCAGGTTGGCCAGCACATGACGGTGGCGGCGTTCCTCGAACCCGTTCAGCTCGACCGCCTTGCGCAACAAGGTGTCGGGAATGCTTTCAGCATAGGTGCAGACATTCAGCCCGGCGCGATTCTCGGTCTGGACCGCGATGTCCCAGATCGGCAGCGCGGTGATGCGCTTCTCGGCTTCCTCGCCAAGCTTGGGCCAATCCAGCACCGCCGGCTTGTAGGGGTCATGGGTGTCCAGCAAGGTCTTGCAGAACAGCCGCTTGTGCTCGTCGGAGCCGAACTTGATCGGGCCGTCACCAGGCCAGGCGCCGGTATCGCGCGTCAGGTCGGGGGGGATAGCGAAAGCCGGGCTACTCATCGACGC
>CANBZE010000015.1 GCA_947373775.1 Alphaproteobacteria bacterium | reverse complement strand
GCTGCAGGCCGAAGGTCTTGATCAGCCGGCTGCCCACACTCTTGCTGGTGCTGTCCATCGCAAAGCCCTTGCCGTCATCGGCAATGGCCAGCTTCAGCTTGCCGCCGTCCACCGGCGCCATGCTGACCCGGATCACGCCCTGCCGCTCGTTCGGGAAGGCATGCTTGAAGATGTTGGTCAGGACTTCGACCGTGAACAGGGCCAGCGCCACCGCCACGCTGCCCGACACGGTGCGGCTGGGCACATTGACCTCGACATGCACATTCTCGGCGCTCATGCCGCCGGCGATCTGGTGGCAAAGTTCTTCCAGCAGCTGGCGGATATCGAGCGTGCTCTGGTCTTCCAGCTCGTTGAGGATGCGGTGGACCAGCGCCAGGGCATTGATGCGGGTCTGGGCCTGCAGCAGCGCATCGCGCGCCGCCGAATCCTTCACCTGGTTGGCCTGGATGGAGAGAAGACTCATCACGATCTGAAGATTGTTCTTCACCCGGTGATGAATTTCCTTGATCAGGGTGGTCTTCATGTCCACCGACTCGCGCAAGCGCCGGTCGCGGTCCTGAATGCCTTCGGCCATGTCGCTGAGCGCATCACCCAGCAGTTTGAATTCCACCGGCGCGTCGGCAAGGTCGGGGCGGATGGCGTAATGGCCGCTGCGATAGGCGTGCGCGATGCGCCGCAGATAGCTGATCCATTGGGTGACCTGCCGGTCGGTGGCCAGCCAGATGGCGAACCAGGCAAAGCCGATCATCAGGATGGGCAGCGCGAAATCCAGGCCGACATGCAGATAGGTGGGACCAAACAGCCGGCTTTCACCCATCGCGAAGGCCACAAAGATGGAATTGCCCATCAGGGCGGAAGAGCCGAAGCGCCACAGGTCGCCGCGCGAATCCACCGCGCTGGACACGTCATTGGGGTCGGCGCCCGACGACAGCGCCGCCTTGGCAATCGCTGCGCCCACATCCTTATTGTTGGTGGCGATCACCTTGCCGGCGCGGTCGAACACCGCCACCACCGCGCCCTTGGGCAGATTGGCGGAGCGCATCATGTAATCGATCCAGTGCACATCCAGCGAGATCGCGACGGTGCCGTCAAACGTGCCGTCCGTCTTGTGCAGCGCCAGCATGCCGCCGATCACCGGTTGGCCGGTGACGCGGCTGATCAATTCGTTGGACACCGCCATGCCGTCGGTTTTCTGGGCATCGGCGAACACGCCATAGCTGTTCACCTTCAGGCCATGCGCCAGCGCCATGGCCGAACAGACCACGCGGCCGCTGGCATCGATGCGCGACAGGTTGGAGAAATAGCGCACCCCGATCAACGTGTCGGCCAGGACGCCGTCGCAATTGCCGTTCATGCCGCGCACTTCGGACAGGCTGCCCACGGCGCGCAGCACCTGCTCGGCGGCGGCCATCAGGTTCTGGTCGCCGGCCGCCACGGTGCGGGCCGACTGCAACAGCTTGTCATGGACGTTGGCGATATCCAGCCGCGCACGCGCCACGCCCTGGAAGATGGACACCAGCACCACAGGCACCAGCGCCAGGGTAATAATCGCCTGCAGGCGGCGGCGCAGTGTCCAGCCCGCCTCGCGGCTCATCATGTTCATGGCATTATTTGGGGCGTTTTTTTCCGGGCTGTTGCTCCGACCGTCCAGGGCTGAGCTGATCAAGCTGCGCCATGATTTCACGAGCGGCATCCCCCCCGGCAGGACGGGTCACATCGTTCAGCGTGTCGCTGCCGTCCAGAATCTCTATCAAGGTCTTGCGCGCGCGGGCAACCCGGCTCTTGACCGTGCCGACGGCGCATTTGCAGATCGCCGCGGCGTCTTCATACGAAAAGCCGCCCGCGCCAACCAAAATCAGAGCTTCGCGCTGCTCGTCGGACAGGTGCTTGAGGGCGCGCACCGTATCGGACAGTTCGGCGCTGTGGACCTGGTCCTCACCGCCGCCCGGAATGCGTTCGGCGGCTTCCTGGTCCCAGGGCGCCTGACGCCAGGCGCGGCGGCGGTCGGAATAGAACTGGTTGCGCAGGATGGTGAAGAGCCATGCCTTGAGATTGGTGCCCGGAATGAAGCTGGAGCGGCTCTGCCAGGCCTTGACCAGGGTTTCCTGCGCCAGGTCGTCGGCGGCTTCCTGATTGCCGGTCAGCGAGCGGGCAAAGGCGCGCAGGAACGGCACCAGGCCAAGCAGTTCGGATTTGAAGTCCGGGTTTTCCGGCTTCTGGGAAAAGGCAGACGGGGCGGAGCTGGGCATCACGATACCTTCTTCCCCCCCTTGTCCTCAGCTTCGTCAATCTGACGCAGCAAATCCATGAAATCCTCAGGCACCTGCTCCTGCGCGACATCGTCGTACATGCGGCGCAGTTCGCGGCCGATGGCCCGCTGCCTTGCCCGGATCGCCCGGGCCTTTTCGGAGGGCTTTTCTTCGTTAGCCACGTCCATATCCCATTGCTGCGTCATGTTTGCCCAAACCATTTCCTGGTTCGGCGCTGGCCCGGAAAACCCGGAAAAGCGCCATATTTCGACGTCTCAGCCCCATGCCAGTTCCCTTCCCTTGGTTCCAAACGAACAGATTTCACGATGGTTCCGGCAGGCTAGGGAACTTTTTTGGCTGGCGTAAGTTCCTCCCCTGAGCTTTTCTTTCTCCCGAAGGAGCCTTTTGCATGAGCATGTCGCAAACCCTTGCGCCGCATCTTCCCTATTTGCGCCGTTACGCGCGCGCCCTGACCGGGTCACAGTCCAGCGGGGACGCCCATGTCCGGGCCGCCCTGACCGCCCTTCTGGCGGGCGATCAAAGCCTTATCGAGGGGGTCCCGCCGCGGGTGGGCCTGTACCGGATCTTTCATGCCATCTGGCAGTCCGGCGCCGAGCATTTCGACAATGAAGCCCCGGCCGCCGGCCACAGCCCCGAAAGCCGCCTGAAGTCCCTGTCCGCCACCAAGCGGGCCGCCCTGCTTTTGACCGCCGTGGAAGCCTTCAGCCTGGAGGAAGCCGCCTTCATCGTGGACGAAAGCCCCGAGGAAGTAGAAGCCGCCATCCTGGGCGCGCAGAAGACCATCGACAGCCAGCTGGCCAGCCGCGTCCTGATCATCGAGGATGAGCCGATCATTGCGCTGGACCTGGAAAACCTGGTCACCGAACTGGGCCACAAGGTCGTGGCGATCGCCGCCACCAAGGACGATGCGGTGGCCAAGGCCAAGTCGGAACGTCCCGGCCTGGTGCTGGCGGACATCAACCTGGGTGAAGGCGGCAGCGGCATCGACGCGGTCAGCGAAATCCTGGCCTCGTTCGACATCCCGGTGATCTTCATCACCGCCTATCCGGAAAAACTTCTCACCGGCGAACGCCCGGAGCCGACCTATCTGATCGCCAAGCCCTTCCTTCCGGAAACGGTACAGGCCACGGTGGGACAGGCGCTGTTCTTCCATCCGGTCGCACGCGAAGCCGCATAAATTTTTGTTATTCAGTCATTGGAGAATTCAGTCATGGCCGCCAAGAAAAAGCAGAACGGCAATATCGAAGCGCGGATTGCCGCGCTGAAGGCCGACATCCAGGCGCTGCAAGGCGACATGAAGGGCCTGTATGGCGATGTCAGCGAAATCGCATCCGAACGCGCGGCGCTTGCCATGCGCTCGGCCGAGGAGATCGCCGACCGCGCCGTGGCCCTGGCCGAGGAAGCTGCTGTCCAGGCCAAGGCCACCGCGCTGGAATACAAGGAAGAGGCTGAAGACTGGGCGGACGAGAATGCCGAGGAATTGCGTGACCGCGTCCGCGCCCAGCCCATCCAGTCGCTGCTGATCGCCGGCGGAATCGGCGCCTTTCTGGGCGCAATTTTCCTGCGTCGCTGACGCGCCGCCTTAATTTAATTGCGGCGCGCCGCGCCGAGGGGCGTTAGTAATTTCCCTGTTAAGGACCGCCGTCGTATAATCGGCGACAAAGGGGACCAGACATGTTCGCGCGATTGACCGCCAAGGTGATTTTCGCCGCTGCCGCCATTGCCATGGCGTTTTTTGGCATCGGATTTCTTGGCATGGCGCTGGCCGCGGCCCTGGTCGCTGCGCTGGGCACGGTGGGCGGCTATGCCCTTGCCGGTGTGGTCTTCCTGGTGCCGCCGTTGCTCTGGGCCTTGATCACGCATCTGTTCCGCCGCCGCCGCCCATCGCAGCAGCAAGCCCCCAACAGCGACCTGACCCGCGTGCTGTTCGCCGCGGTTGCGAAAGAAACGCCCTGGGTGGCCATTGTCGGCGCCGGGCTGATTGGTGTGGCCAATCTGTTTCTCAACCGCAACAAATCCTCCAAATAAGACCCCCTGATCGCGTCCACCCTGTGGATGGATGGGAACCTGCGCCCGGCAGCGGCGTTTTTGTGACCTACACTCGTTGGGAGCAAACGGCATGCTGGGTTGGGCGCTTACTTTTCTGATCCTCGCACTGGTCGCCGGGTATATGGGCTTTTTCGGTTTGGCAGGATTGGCGGCAACCGTCGCCAAGCTGCTGCTGGTGGTGTTCCTGATCCTGCTGATCGTCAGCGCCTTTTCCGGGGCACTCAGGGGCAGGCCGCCGGCGATCTGATTTTTTCGAAGGGAGATTGCGCATGCGTATTCCCGCCTTCCTGATTGAGCATCCGCTGGAGACCCTGATCGCCGGGGTGCTTCTGGTTGTGATGCTGTTCGGGTCCTCTGACCGGCATGCCGCGGAAGTCGCGGCCCAGCCTCCGGCCGCCCAGGTGGCAGCCATGGACAAGATGTAAATTTTTTTGGGTGGCGCGGAACGCTTTTTTCGCACACCCATTATCTGAAACGAGCGGACGTCCGATCCGGAACGCCCCCAGCCCCTTCGACAGCCCGCTTCGGGTGTCCGCTCTCTAAAAAGGCCCTGTTCCGCAGGGCCTTTTTTCGTTTTATGGGCTTATGATGACCGCTCCGGCTTTCGCCGACGCTCCTAGGGCATCCGTCCAATCATGGAACTTTTGGGGTTCCCGACGGGATAAATCATGTAGAGCCCCGACGGGGTTTGGGCCTGGGTGGGAAAGCCCAGGAAACCGAATGATTGCTGCAGCGACTGATGCTGGTCGCGGCGAAGTTCCGCCAGATAAAGCAGATGACCCTTCAGCAGCGCAGGCGGCGGCATGGCAGCGTCGGCATAGCGCTGCGGCTCGTTGAACTGGATCACCTTCATCCCGGGCTGGGTGAAGCGCAGCCAGGCGGTGGTCTCGTAATCGGTGGTGACAATGGCGTCGGCAAAATGACTGGCCGTCAGCGCGCCGGCGACGGAGGCGATGGGCGCGAAGTCGCGGCCGAGAATACGCGATACCGGATCCTTGCGCAGATGCAGGACTTGCGGAAACGCCGCATGGACATAGAGCGCCGCCAGCAGCACCGCGGCCAGTGGCGCGGCGATCATGGACACTCTGCGCAGCGGACCGGTTGTGGTGGCAGCGGACGCGGCCAGGATCGACAGCGCCGGATAGATGAAACAGGGCCAGTTGCCCTGTACCCGGTCATGCAGCGAATGCTGCAGGAAATAGCCCAGCGCCGTCCAGGCCAGCAGCGCCAGCATCAATTGGTTGCCCTTATTTTCTTGGTCGCTCCCGCTCTCGCGGACGCTCCTGAGCCGGGTGGCGCGCCACAGGCCGATCCCCATCAGGATAAAGATCAGCGGTGACGCCATGCCAAATTGCGCCGCCAGGAATTCGCCCAGATAGCGCAAGGTGAAATGGCCGGCGCCGACGCGGCCGAACTGGAAGGCGAAGGTTTCCCAGTGATGCTGCGACTGCCAAAGCAAAAACGGCGCGGTGATCGCCAGCGCCAAAATCGCGCCGAGATAGAGCCAGGGCGAGGCGAACCATTTGCGTGCATCACGGTCCAGCATCAGCCAGCCGAAGGCGCCCGCCGCCAAAAACAGCGCGGAGAATTTCGATAGCAGCCCAAGACCAGCGGCGGCGCCAACCGCCAGCCACCATTTGCCATTGCCCGTGGCTTGCACCTGCGCGAGGCACCAGACAAAGGCGCAAGCCGTCACGGTGGAGGGCATGTCCGGGGTCGCGGCCAGCAATTCGGCCGACACCATGATGGTGAGGTTGAAGAACAGAGCAGCGAGCGCGGCACGGTCTTCGTCTTTCAAGATCAGCGCGGCCGCGCGCCAGACAAACCACGTCGCGGGCAGCGACAGCACCACGCCGGCAGCACGCACGCCGAGCGGCGTATCGCCCAGCACCAACGTTCCGGCATGGATCAGCCACGCGATCATCGGTGGATGGTCGTAATAACCAAAAGCCGGATGCAGCGACCATAACCAGTAATAGGCTTCGTCTGCCGACAGCGGCAGCACCGCCGCCATCACGCCGCGCAGCAGCAACAGCACGCAAATGATTGCGAACGAAATACGTGCCGGAATCACCGAGCGCGCCAGACAAATAGCGTCGACATCGCGTAGTTCCATAATACGCTCATCACCGCGCCCACGGCGCCGGCCACCCACCAGATGGGACGCTCGACATACAGCCAGCTCGCCAGGTCCACGTTCGCGAGCACGCCCACCGAGCAGACCAGGCAGAACAGCACAAAGCCGCGCAACATCGACCATCCCTTGAGCCGGCGGTCACGATAGGTCAGCTCGTTGTTGAGCAGGAAGTTGCTGGTCATGGCGGCGAAGGTGGCGATGATCTGGGCGGCGCGGAAATTCTCATGCACCAACAGACCGCCGAACAGCACCGCCAGATGAATGAAAAGGCCGATAGTGCCGACAATGGCGAAGAAGATGAACCGCGGGTCCAGGAAGTCGCCGGTCATCTTGGCCAGCAGCAGACCCAGGAATTCCACCCCGATCTGGGCGTTGAACTTGCTTTCCCCGGCATGACGCTCGCCGAAGCTGTAGGCCTGTTCGGCAATGCGCAGGCTCGGTCCTGCCGTGGCGGCGATATCCAGCAGGATTTTGAACCCGGCGGGGGACAGGCGCGGCGCGATCGCGTCGAAGCGGTCGCGGCGCATCATGAAAAAGCCCGACATGGGATCGGTCAGGGGCGTGCCCACCATCTTGTGAGTCATCCTGGTCGCCAGCCGCGAAATCGCGCCGCGGCCTTCCGAGAAGCTGGCGGCCGATCCGCCCGTCACATAACGGGTGGCCGCCACCAGATCGGCCTGCCCGCCCGTCAGCTTGGCCAGCATGGCGGGCAGCACCTTCTCGTCATGCTGCAGGTCGGCGTCGATCACCGCCACATAGGGCGCGGCGCTGGACAGGATGCCCTCGATACAGGCGCCCGCCAGTCCCCGGCGCCCCACCCGGCGCAGGCAGCGCACGCGGGGGTCCTGGGCAGCAATCTCCTTCACCGCCGCGGCCGTGCCGTCTGGAGAGTTGTCGTCCACGAAAATGGCTTCCCAGGCGATGCCCGCCAAAGCGGCATCCAGCCGGCGCACCAGCTCGGCGACATTGCCCCGTTCCTTGAAAGTGGGAACCACGATGGAGAGTTGGGCGGTGGCCAAGGGCGGGCTCAAAAAATGACTGTTCCCTTGGTGACGGCGCTAACGTTTAACGTCAAGGGGTTAGCGGGTCTGTCAACAAATGGCTAACCAAGTCAGCTGGTTACAAACGCCCAACGTGCAACCTTTAGGCGGAAACAGCCGTTGTGCGCCTATGGACGATCCCGCCATCTCCTCACCGCATCGCGGCCCCATCCCCGGCCTGCCCGCCGATCACACCCGTCTGCGGCTGGTCGCGCCCCGGGTGCTGGTGGTCGAGGACGAGACCAGTGTGGCCATGCTGATCGAGGACATGGTGAGCGAGCTGGCCTATGAGGTCGCCGGCGTGGTGCCGCGGCTGGAAGACGCCATGCGCCTGCTGGACACCGAAAGTTTCGACATCGCCCTGCTGGATGTGCATCTGAACGGCAAGACGGTGTTCGCCTTTGCCGAAGAACTGAAAGAGCGCGAAATTCCGTTCGTGTTCGCCACCGCCTATGGGCCCAGCAGCATTCCGAAGAAATTCCAGGACCATGTCATGCTGCGCAAACCTTTCGGCCCGGTGGAATTGCGAAAGGCCCTGATGCAACTGTCTGGCTGATCTAAGCGGTGTGGAAGAAGATCGTGTAGATCACGATGCCCGCGATCACCGCCAGCCCCAATGAGATGCCAAGCACATAGCGCATCACCCCCAGTTCCTTGCCCTCCCGGGCTTCCTGGCCGGTCAAAACCGTCTTGCCGTCTTCCCGATGCGCCATGGTCGGTCTCCTGTTATTCGGCGGCGTGGCCACTGATATGAAGCCGGTTTTCCAGCTCCGCGATCATCGCCGTGATTTCGCCTTCAACGTCGCCGGCGCTTTCGCGCCAGGACTGCAGGATCTGCAGCCGCTCGCTGTCACCAAAGCGGCGGTCGCGCAGCACATCGCCGGGGGTGCGGTAGATCCGCGCCGGATTTTGCCTGATGTCGTCGAACAGTTTTTTCTTCGTCATGGCGAATGCCTGATCAGATGCGACCCAACAAGGCCAGCACCAGCACGATCACCAGCACCAGGCCCAATGTTCCGGACGGGTAATAGCCCCAAGCCCTGCTATGGGGCCATGACGGCCAGGCGCCCAGCAAGAGCAGCAGAAGCACCACAATCAGAATAGTTCCGAGCATTTGAAATTCCTTCCCGCATTATCTGGAAGGAACTCCCCCGCCCCATAGCGGTTCCCCAAAACCGCGGAGTTCCGCGATTTTAGGAGGCACTGCGGTCAAGATTAGCGCGCTAAAGTTCGGCGCGCTCTCACTTCGCGAACCGCAGGGCCGCCAAGGCGCCGGCGCTGGCGGTGATGCCGGTCAGGATGGTGCCCCAGGCGATGTCCAGCAGGGTCACGCGCAAGGTCCAGACCTTCATGGTCGCCATGTTGGTGAGGTCGTAGGTGGCGTAGGCGAAAAAGCCGAACAGCGCCCCAAACAAGGCCGCACTCTTCCAGTCGCCTGACGCGAGCGCGGGGCGGACGGCGAATATCTGTATGCCGGCGATGTAGGTGAGATAGAAAATCACCGCCACGGTCATGTTGGGGTTTTCGGCCAGCAGCGCGCCCAGGTCTTTCTGGTACATGCCTTGGGAGGCGGTGGTGAGCCAAAAGAAGTCCAGCCCGCCCATCACCAGGACGCACACGCCATAGGAAATCAGAAAAGCCATCATTTTCCCCCTGTCCCTGCGGTTTTTTTACGCGCGCCAGACGCGCCCGGATCATTTAGGCTCCGGTGATCCGAGGATCGCAAGGGGGCGTAACTGATCCGATGGCAAGGATAGCTATTGTCGGGACGGGGGTTTCGGGGCTGGGCAGTGCTTTTTTGCTGAACCCTACCCAAGACATCACCGTCTATGAGAAAGCTGCCCGGATCGGCGGCCATAGCCGCACCGTGACCGTCGACTATGACGGCACCGCCATTCCCGTCGATACCGGCTTCATCGTCTTCAACCGCCCCAACTATCCGGGCCTGTCGGGCCTGTTCGCCCATCTGGGGGTGCCCACCCACGCCAGCGACATGACGTTCGCGGCCTCCATCAGGGATGGCTGGCTGGAATGGGGCCTCAAGGACCTGGATTCTGTGATCGGCCAGCGCCGCAACCTGCTGCGGCCCCGCTTCGGCTTTTTGGTACGCGATGTCTTCAAGTTCAATGCCCTGGCGCAAGAGACGGTGGAGCGGGATCCCGAGCTGACCGTCGAAGGCCTGATCGCCAAGCTGGGCCTAGGCGACTGGTTCCGCCGCTTTTATCTGCTGCCCATGTCGGGCGCGATCTGGAGCTGCCCGCCCTGCGAGATGATGAATTTCCCGGCGCGCACCCTGGTGCGGTTCTTCGCCAATCATCACCTGATGTCCTTCACCGGCCAGCCGCAATGGCGCACCGTCACCGGCGGATCGCAGGAATATGTCAGCCGCCTGACTGCACCCTTCGCCCATCGCATCCGCACCAATTGCGGCGCGGTCGCGGTGACCCGGAGCGACGGCAAGGTTCAGGTCAAGGACGCACAGGGCAGCACTGAGACTTACGACCATGTCGTGATGGCCAGCCATGGCGACGAAACACTGGCGCTGCTGAAGGACGTGGACCGCGAGGAACAGGACGCGCTGTCCGCGTTCCGCTACCAGAAGAACATCGCCGTCCTGCACCGCGACGAAAGCATCATGCCGCACCGCCGCCGCTGCTGGGCCAGCTGGAATTATGTCTCGGACGGGGACGTTCTCCATCCCAAGATCACCGTCACCTACTGGATGAATCTGTTGCAGGGCATCGACCAGAAATACCCGCTGTTCGTCAGCCTCAATCCCAAGCGCGAAATCTCCGATCACCTGGTATTCGACCGGACCGAATTCGATCATCCGGTGTTCGATGAGGCCGCCCTCGCCGCCCAGGGCCGCATCGCCCAGTTGCAAGGCCGCCGCGGCACCTGGTTTGCCGGCGCCCATCTGGGCCACGGCTTCCACGAGGATGGCCTGGCCAGCGCGGTGCGCGTGGCCCGCGGGCTGGGCGCGCAGATCCCGTGGGAGACCGGCGCCGTGGCCGCGCCCGACGCGCCGCAACAAAAAGCCCGCCCGGCGGTGGTGATCCCCGGCTTCCCGGGTCAGGACCCGGTGCCGGCCGAATTGTTTTGAGCGCTGCCGCCGTTTAGGCTTGGCCGCCTGCTGGGAAACGACGATGTCTTTGATACCTGCTGCCTATATTGAAAAAAGCTGGCGCAAGGCGATGAACTCGCTGGAGTACGGCACCCTGGAATTCATCGCCCCCAATGGCGAGGTTTCCGTCCACAAGGGCGCCAATCCGGGGCCGTCAGCGCGCTTTCACATTCATGAGTGGGACGTGCTGCGCCGGATCATGGCGCGCGGCGATATCGGGCTGGGCGAAGAATATATCGCAGGCAGCTGGGACACCGACAGCGTTGAACGGCTGGTCAGCCTGTTCCTGCTCAACCTGGATCATTTCTCCGATTTCTCGGACGGCAATGTCTTCAACCGCATCGGTTTTGTGATCCACAACGCCCTGGTGCGGCGCAATTCCATCGCCGGCTCGTCGCGCAACATCAAGGATCATTACGATGTCGGCAACGACTTCTACTCGTTGTGGCTGGACAAGAGCATGACCTATTCCTCGGCGCTGTATAACGGCACCGACGAGCTTTATCGCGCGCAGCAAAACAAGTATGAGCGCATCATTTCCAAATTCACCGAAAAGAAAGCCGATGTGCTGGAAATCGGCTGCGGCTGGGGCGGCTTTGCCGAACGCGCCGCCGCCGACAGCCACCATGTCACCGGCCTGACCATTTCGCCGGCCCAGCACAAATTCGCTTGCCAGCGACTGGGCGGCGCCGCCGACATCAAGCTCGAAGATTACCGCCTCAGCAAAGGCAGCTTCGACAACATCGTCTCCATCGAGATGTTCGAGGCGGTGGGCGAGCATTACTGGCCGGCTTATTTCTCCACTGTGGCCGACCGGCTGAAGCGTGGCGGCCGCGCCATCATCCAGACCATCACCATCAAGGATGAGTTCTTCGCCGGCTACCGCACCCGCAGCGACTTCGTCCGCCACTATGTGTTCCCGGGCGGCATGCTGCCGTCCCTGGCACGCTTCCGCGAGGAGGCCGAAAAGGCGGGCCTGAAATTCGCCGGCGCCTTTGGCTTCGGCAAGGATTATGCCCGCACCCTGCGCGAATGGCTGGTGCGGATGCAGGCCGCCGAACCCCAGATCAAGGCCCTGGGCCATGACCAGCAATTCCTGCGCAACTGGGAGTTCTACTTGGGGATCTGCGCGGCGACCTTTGAGGTGGCGCGCACCGACGTGGTGCAGGTGGAGTTGGTCAACGCCTGAGGGCTTGGCGCGATAATCCCTTCGTATCTTAGGGCCATAAAATGGCTGTTTTTGTATACAAGATCAGGTATTGGAGGGCCCCGTGAGGGGAACCAAAAAAGGCTTGTCCATGCTTCGCAAGAGTTTCACCGTGCTGGCGCTGCTGGCCGGGTCCACCATCGCGGCCAATGCGGCCGGCGACGCCAAGGCCGGCGAGGCCGTATTCAAGCGCTGCGCCGTTTGCCACACTAGCGACAAGGGCGGCGGCGACGGCCTGGGCCCCAACCTGTTCGGCGTCGTGGGCCGCAAGGCCGCCACCCGCCCGGGCTTTGCCTATTCGGCGCCGCTGCAAAAGTCCGGCATCGTCTGGAACGAAGCCAACCTGACCAAGTGGACCGCCGGCCCCGCCAAGGTGGTGCCCGGCACCAAAATGGCCTTTGCCGGCATCAGCAGCAAAAAGCAGCAGGCGGACGTCACCGCCTATCTGGCGAGCCTGAAGTAGCCAGCAGAACATGTGGCAGGATGCCGCAGTCTGACCGCCGGGATTAACCACTGTTGCTGCAATGCAGCAATAGTGAACCTGCTTCCCGCCCGGTTTCGTTGACAGGCCTCGCCCTGCGGCCATACTTTTTGCACTGCACAAGAGCAGGACGGGCCGGCGCAGCTGCCGCGAAATCGCCGTCCATTGGGGTCAAAGAAACACCATGAAGGTCCTGGTGCCCGTCAAGCGGGTGATCGACTACAACGTGAAGGTTCGCGTGAAGGCGGACCAGAGCGGCGTGGACTTGGCCAATGTCAAAATGTCCATGAATCCCTTTGACGAGATCGCGGTGGAAGAAGCCGTGCGCCTGAAGGAGAAGGGCAAGGCCAGCGAAGTGGTGATCGTCTCCATTGGCCCGCAGCAAGCCAGTGAGACCATCCGCACCGCGCTGGCGATGGGCGGCGACCGGGGCATCCTGGTCAAGACCGACCAGATGGTCGAACCGCTGGCGGTCGCCAAGATACTGAAAGCCATCGTGGACGCGGAACAGCCCGGCTTTGTCATTACCGGCAAGCAGGCGATCGACGACGATGCCAACCAGGTGGGCCAGATGCTGGCCGCGCTGCTGGGCTGGCCGCAGGGCACCTTCGCCCATTCGCTGGAATTGAATGACGGCGTCGCCAAAATTACCCGCGAGATCGATGGCGGCCTGCAAACCGTCGAAGTGAAATTGCCGGCAGTGATGACCACCGACCTGCGGCTGAACGAGCCGCGCTATGCCTCGCTGCCCAACATCATGAAGGCCAAGAAGAAGCCGATCGAGGAGAAATCCCCCGCCGACCTTGGTGTGGACATCACCCCGCGCTTCAAGGTCCTGAAGATTTCCGAGCCGCCCAAGCGCGGCGGCGGCGTGAAAGTGTCGGGCGTGGTCGAGTTGCTGGACAAGCTCAAAGCCGATGGAGTCATCTGATGGCTTCGCTGGTAATCGCCGAACATGACAATGCGTCGCTGAAAGACGCCACCCACAAGACGGTGACGGCGGCAGCGCAAGCGTCTTCGCCGGTGCATGTGCTGGTGGCGGGCGAGAATTGCGCCGCTGTCGCCGAAGCCGCCGCCAGGATCGCCGGTGTGGAGAAGGTGCTGCTGGCCGACGCGGCGCCTTACGCGCGCCAGCTGGCCGAGCCGATGGAAGCGCTGCTGCTGTCCGTGGCGGACAAATACGACGCCATCCTGGCGCCGGCCACCACGACGGGAAAGAACATCCTGCCGCGCGTCGCCGCCAGGCTGGACGTGGGCCAGATTTCCGAAATCCTGAAAGTGGTTTCGCCCGACACGTTCGAGCGGCCGATCTATGCGGGCAACGCCATCGAGACCTTGCAGGCTCCGGCCGGCAAAAAGATCATCACCGTGCGCACCACCGCTTTCGCGGCGGCGGCGGAAGGCGGCAGCGCCACGATCGAGAAGATCGCGGCAGCACCCGATGCCGGTAATTCCAAATTCGCCGGCGAAGCCCTGTCCAAGTCCGAGCGACCGGAACTGACCTCCGCCAAGGTGGTGATCTCGGGCGGGCGCGGGCTGGGTTCGGTGGAAAACTTCAAGCTGCTGGATTCCATCGCCGACAAGCTGCATGCGGCAGTGGGCGCAAGCCGCGCCGCGGTGGATGCGGGCTATGTGCCCAATGACTATCAGGTCGGCCAGACCGGCAAGGCCGTGGCGCCCGATCTGTACATCGCGGTGGGCATTTCCGGCGCCATCCAGCACCTGGCCGGCATGAAGGACTCCCGCAAAATCGTCGCCATCAACAAGGACGAAGACGCCCCCATTTTCCAGGTGGCGGATTACGGCCTGGTCGGCGACCTGTTCAAGATCATCCCCGAGCTGGACGAAGAACTGTCCAAACGCGGCTACAAGTAAAGGCAATACAAATGGCAGTTGAGAAAATCGGTGTGGTGGGCGCAGGGCAAATGGGCACCGGCATCGCCCATGTGCTGGCGCTGGCCGGTTATGACGTGGTGCTGGATGACATCAACAAGGATGCGCTCAGCAAGGCGATCGAGCGGGTGCAGAAGAACATGCAGCGCCAGGCCTCCAAGGGCCTGATCAAGGAAGAAGAGATCGCGCCCGCCCTGGCGCGCATCCGCATCACCGAAAGCCTGGACGATTTGCGCGATCGCGACCTGGTGATCGAGGCGGCGACCGAAGACGAAGCCATCAAGAAGAAGATCTTCCAGGACCTGTGCACCCGCATTTCCGACAAGGCGATGATCGCCACCACCACCTCATCCATTTCCGTGACGCGGCTGGCGGCCTCGACCGACCGCCCGGAGCATTTCATCGGCCTGCACTTCATGAACCCGGTGCCGATCATGCAGCTGGTGGAAGTGATCCGCGGCATCGCCACCAACGACGCGACCTTCCAGTCGGCGCTGGAGATCGTCAAGCGCGTGGGCAAGACCGCCGCTTACGCCGAAGACTTCCCCGCCTTCATCGTCAACCGCATCCTGCTGCCGATGATCAACGAGGCGGTCTATACGCTGTATGAAGGCGTGGGCAATGTGGACGC
>CANBZE010000014.1 GCA_947373775.1 Alphaproteobacteria bacterium | reverse complement strand
GAGAGGACGGTTGTCGATGCAGCTGGGCAGGCGAAAGCCGTATTCGGCAAGGGTGAACTTGCGGCGATAGTCGCCTTTGTACATCGCCCCGATCTGCGGCACGCTGACATGGCTTTCGTCGGCGAATACCAGCGCATTGTCGGGCAGATATTCAAAAAGCGTGGGCGGCGGTTCGCCCGGCAGGCGGCCGGTCAGCCAGCGCGAATAATTCTCGATGCCGGCGCAGGAGCCGGTGGCCTCGATCATCTCAAGATCGAAGGTGCAGCGCTGTTCCAGGCGCTGGGCTTCCAGCAATTTTCCCTTGGCGCGGAAATCGGCCAGAGTGGTGACCAGTTCCGCCTTGATGCCCTTCATCGCCTGCTGCAGCGTGGGGCGCGGCGTCACATAGTGGCTGTTGGCGTAAACCTTGATCGCATCCAGCACGCCGGCCTTGTGGCCCGTGAGCGGGTCGAACTCGGTGATGTTGTCGACGGTGTCGCCGAACAGTTCGACGCGCCAGGCGCGGTCTTCCTGGTGCGCCGGGAAGATGTCGATCGTGTCGCCGCGCACCCGGAAGGCGCCGCGGGTGAAATTGTCGTCGTTGCGGCGGTATTGCAGCGCCACCAGGCTCTGGATGGCGGCGTTGCGGTCTATTCTGTCGCCGCGCGCGATGCCCACGGCAGTGCCCGAATAGGTCTCGACCGAGCCGATGCCGTAGATGCACGACACCGACGCCACGATGATGACGTCGTCGCGTTCCAGGATCGCCCGCGTCGCCGAATGGCGCATGCGGTCGATCTCCTCGTTCAGCGAGGAATCCTTTTCGATATAGGTGTCGGTGCGCGGGATATACGCTTCGGGCTGGTAGTAATCGTAATAGCTGACGAAATACTCCACCGCGTTTTCGGGGAAGAAAGTCTTGAACTCGCTGTAGAGCTGCGCCGCCAAGGTCTTGTTGGGCGCCAGGATCAAGGCGGGGCGCTGGGTCGCCTCGATGATCTTGGCCATGGTGAAGGTCTTGCCCGAGCCGGTGACACCCAGCAGCACCTGGTCGCGTTCGGCGGCGTTGACCCCCGCCACCAGTTCCGGGATGGCGGTGCGCTGGTCGCCGGCCGGCTGATAGTCGCTGACCAGCTTGAACGTCTTGCCGCCCTCGGACTTTGGGGGCCGCGCCGGGCGATGGGGTACGAACTCGCTGATCGGCACCGTGACATAGGCCGGGTCGATGGCGTCTTCGGCAGGCGCGGCCGTACCCATCGCCAGGGGCATCTTGTCCACCGCCGCCTGGAACTTGGCGGCGTTGTCCGGCATGCCCTTTGGAGCACGCGTCTTCTTGGAGCGGGGAACCATGCCGTTATTGTGGGCCATGGCGGTAATATAGGAGCGCCGTGGGGCTTTTGCAGGGTTTTCGCCTCGTTTTCGGCCTGATTTCTGACTATGAAACTCACATTCAAAGGGGACGAAACATGCATCAACGCAACAAGTTAGAGGCCGTCCTGGAACAGACCCTGTTCAAGTCGCGCTGGCTGCTGGCGCCCTTTTACCTGGGCATGGTGGCGTCGCTGGTGATGCTGCTGGCCGCCTTCGTGGCCGAACTGATCCATGCCTTCCCCGAGGCGATGAACCTGTCGGCGGTAGATCCTGAAAAGGTGATCCTGGCGGTGCTGGGGATGATCGACCTGTCGCTGGCCGGCAACCTGGTGGTGATCGTGATCTTCTCCGGCTACGAGAATTTCGTCTCCAAGATCAACACCGAGAATGCCGAGGATCGTCCCAGCTGGATGGGCACGCTGGATTTCTCAGGGCTCAAGATGAAGCTGATCGGCTCGATCGTGGCGATCTCCGCCATCTCGCTGCTGCGCGCGTTCATGAGCCTGACCGAGGAGGGCGCGCATCTGGACGAGCCCAAGCTGCGCTGGATGCTGATGCTGCACCTGACCTTCGTGGTGTCAGGCTTGCTGTTTGCGGCCATGGACTGGATCGGCAACAGAGCCGAGAAACCGCAGCACTAAAACAAAAGGGCCGCCCCATCGGAGCGGCCCTTTTTCATTTCTGTAAACCGAATTACTTGGCGGCACCCACGGCGTCAGCGGTGTCCTTGGCGGCCTTCTGCACGGTGGCCAGGTCGGTCGAGCCGACGCCGGTCTTGGCGGAAGCAGCGATGGTGGTCAGCTTGGCCTTCTGGGCGGCGTCGGTGCTGTCAACGATGGCGCCCGCGCCAGCCTTGCCGCAGGGATTGCCGGCGGCGGCGTCGAAGCCGGCGCCCATCGGGCCGACCAGGCAGTTCACGGCGTGCTGCAGATGCTTCTGCGCCATGGCGATGTCGGCCTGGCTGGAGGCCATGCCGGCATGGGTCTGGGCGGTGGACAGTTCGCCGGCCAGGTCGGCGAAGGCGGGGGTGGCGAGCAGGGCGGCAGCGCCGGCCAGCATGATCAGTTTCTTCATGGGGGTTCCTTTTGGGTCTCAAAGAATTGGGGCGCAGGGGGTATCCCCATGCGCCCCAAAGCTTACTCCGATTGGGAGGCTTTACCAGATGGAAGCGAGGTTTCTGCGCAGGGCCTGGGCTTCCGGGCCGGTGGCCGGGACCGCGTTCATGTCCTTGTCCTGCTTGATGATGGTGCCGTTGAAGGTCAGGCCGCCATAGGCGCCGGTGCCCGAGGCCCAGACCACCATGTCGCCGCCATGGGTGGTGGTGGCGCCTTCGGCGGCGCTGGACAGGGTGACGACGGTGATGCCCGCGCCCGCGCCCAGTTTCAGCTCGCCTTTTTCAATGCCGCGCAGGGCGCGCTTGGAATTGATGATGAACACCAGCTTGGCCTGTTCCAGGCCGATCTGCAGACCGAAGCTGGCCGAACCCATGTCGTAGAAACGCGGGGTGCTCCAGCCGCGGCCGGTGCGGTGCAACAAAACACCCTCGCCGCCTTCGGCGCCGAAGATGAAGCCGGCCTTGACCAGCTTGGGCACGATGTAGATCGCCTCGGCACCCTGCAGCATGTTGCGGGCAGTGCCGAAGGCCGGGTCATGGCGCAGGTCGTTCACGACCTCATTGGCGTTGCGCAGGACCTCGCCTTTTTCGGAGGCCTGGGCGGGAAGGGCGAAGGAAAGGGTTGTCAGGGCGGCGATGGAAGCCAGCCGGGTCAATGACTTGAGCATTTGCGAATAGTTCCTTTTGGGGGCGAATGCGGTGGTAACGCCACCTTACCCCAAAAGTTCCCTAGTTGGGACGCCGAAAGCTGCGGGCCAGGAGCAGACCCGCGACAAAACCCAGCACGGCGGCGATCAGGGCGAACTTGACCACCATCCCGATCACTTTCAGGACGGGATCACGGCCAACAGCAGGCTGGCGATGATTTCGAATGTGCGCAAATTTTCCTCCGCAGGGGAGGAGGCAAGACCTAGGCCGCGGTCGTGTCAATCACCACAGGCTTCTTGATGATCGAGCTTTCGCTCTGCAGCTTTTCGCCGAAGCCGCAGGAGAAGTCCTGGAAGATCGCGGCCAGTTCGTCGGCGTCGATATAGGTGGGGCCGCCCGGCGGGAAGCGGTAGCGCCAGAAGCTGACGATATGGGAGATAGCGCCCAGCTTCTCGCCCAGCTCCAGGAACATGTAGGGCGCGCTCAGCAGGAAGTCGCGGAAGGTCTTGGGTGTCTGTTTCTCCACCAGGTCGGCGAACGAGGCGTCATAGATGCTTAGTGCCTTGTTCACGTGCGTACCGTTGTCGCGCACCATCGAGATAATGTTGCGGCGCGCAGCCGTCAGATAGACCTTCTGTTCCGGCGTCGTGCCGCCAAAGGGCTGAATGGTGTTGATCTCGCGCAGCACGCCCATCACGTCGGGCCAGAACTTGCCCATCGACCATTTGTAATAAAGAAAGCCGCGCCAGCTGAACACGCCTTCGCGGAAGTCGTTGCCGGTCAGGCCTAATGTCAGGCGCAGCGGCTCCAGCTTTTCGTCGATCTCGTTGGACAACATGGCCGACACAAGGCGCCCCGACGAGCTGCTGTCGCCGCCCGCCAGCGCGATCAGCTTGGACATTTCCTGGCTGACGAAAGTGTGCATCCGCTCCTGGTCGCCTTCGGAGATGGCGAAATAGCTCGGCGAAACTTCGATCTTGTTCATGCGCAGATGTTCGCGCAGCAGGAACGGGTCCAGGCTGGGCACTGCGTTCAGCATGCGCAGCACCGACATGTCGCGCTCCAGCGCGTCGTCGCGGTAGTTGCCCGCCTCGCGCAGCGCCTCGGTATAGCCGCGCTGGTCGACGAACAGCGAGCGGCCGCCGGCGCGCAAATCCGTCGAGTCGAAGGGAATGATGATCTTGGTCGCCACTGAGCGGGGGCTGGAGAACAGATAGGTTTCATCGGCGCGGGTGCGATGCTTGAGCAGGAAGGCCTTGTTGATGATGGGCGAGACGAACAGCGGCTTTTCCTGATGCTCGGGATTTTCTGCATTATCGGCTGCAATGCGGAAAAGATTCAGCACCCGGCTGGTGGAGGCACCGCCAAGCGCGCTGAGAAACCGGACCGAACGATCATTGGCCACTGAAAATGCTCCGTTCCGAAATAATGCCGGAGCATGGCCGGTTCCCGATTAAGGACTGCTTTACCGCGAATGGAAAAGGCGTACCTTTGCCGGGGATTTTCCGGGTTAACAAAGCGTGAATTTCGATCGCTCACTGGACGCGCCCACCGGCCTGGAGGTGCGGCTGTCGCCCCTGGTGTCGCGGATTCTGGCCCCCAATCCGGGGCCGTTCACCTTCAAGGGCACCGGCACGTACCTGATTGGCGCGGGCGCCGATGCGGCGGTGGTGGATCCGGGGCCGCTGATCCCGTCGCATGTCCAGGCCCTGCAGCGCGTATTGGCGGGGCGCAGGCTCAGCCATATCCTGATCACCCACACCCACCGCGACCACTCGCCCGGGGCCGCGCCATTGCAGCAATGGTCCGGAGCAAAAACCTATGCACTGGCGCCCGCCGCGCCGGCCGGTGCCGGCGAAGGCGCCGCCGACGAGGCGCATGACCACGACTTTGTGCCGGACGTGATCGTGACGGACGGCGGACCCATCGCCGGCGGTGGGTTCGACATAACATGCGTGGCCACGCCGGGACATACCGCGAACCATGTGTGCTTTGCGCTGGCACAGGAAAAGGCACTGTTCAGCGGCGATCATGTGATGGGCTGGTCCACCAGCGTGATCGCGCCGCCCGATGGCGACATGGGCCAATATCTCGCCAGCCTGGAAAAGCTCAGCATGCGGGATGATGCGATTTTCTATCCCACCCACGGTTCGCCGATTCCGCAGCCGCGCCTTTGGCTGGAGCAACTCATCGCCCATCGCCGATTGCGTGAGGTGCAAATCCTGGAAGCACTGAAAGGCGGCGCTGCGATTTCGGCAATCGTGGAAAAACTTTATCCCGGCATCGACACCGCCCTGCGCGGCGCGGCGGCACTGCAAACCCGCGCGCATCTGGACTATCTGAAGAAGCGCGGCCTGGTGATCGAAGCGGGCGGACGCTGGATCAGAAGTGGAACCGGGTGAAGAAGGCCTTCAGCCGCGCGGCGTTGCGGCCATGGTCGAGAGTGCCGTCGCGGCTTTCCGAACGCAGGTCGATGCGGCTGCCGATGGTGCCGGCCTGGCGCACGCGAATGACGATGTCGCTGATGCGCCCGAACCACAGGCTCTTGTCGGTAGCCTCGATGCGCAGATCCTTCTCGCTGGCATCGACAATGGTCCAGCCCAGCTTCTCCACCGCGGCATGAGCGCGCCAATAGGCTTTCTGCGGCGACACCAGCAAGCCGGCATGCGGCTTGGTCAGGGTTGGATATTTCTCATGCAGGGCGTAGGCGATGGTGACCTGCTCGCCCTTGTAAGTGATCTTGCGCTGGGCATCGAACACCCGATCATTGGCGGGCTGGATTTTTGCCAGCGCCACGAACTGGGGCGGGTCTTCCGGATCGGTGGTGGCATCGTGGATGGGCAGCGCCGTAAAGCCGTAATAGACGTAACTCAGCGGGTGGTAGAGGAAGATCAGCGACCCGGCGAGCGCGATCAGCCCCAGGCGCTTGCCGTCTCCGGCGTTGCGGGTCAGCGCCTGTTTCAGCCACACCAGCGCCAGCCCCAGTGCCAAAAGGCCAAGCCCGGTGGCCAGGATCATGACGGTGCGGCCGCCGGTGTCGGTGAAAATCCCCAGCCGCACACACGCCACCGCGCCAATGCCCGCCAGAACGGCCAGGACCAGGCTGGTCAGCGCGCCGCGTGCGGCCATCAGTTGCAAACGCATGTCAGAAATCCGGGAATGGGCGTTCAATTGCGCCCATCATAAGGTAGATTCCCCGCGCCGCGATAGTGAGAGCGTCCGATGTCCAATCCCGTCCTTTCCAATACACAGACCCGCGACATGGCGAGCCTGCTGCATCCCTTCACCAACCTCACGGTGCTGCGCCAGACCGGGCCGCTGGTGATCGATCGCGGCAAAGGCGTCTTCCTGTATGGCGCCGACGGCAAGGATTACCTGGAAGCGATGGGCGGGTTGTGGTGCACCGCGCTGGGCTGGGGCGAGGAAGAACTGGTCCAGACCGCCGCCGAGCAGATGCGCAAGCTTTCCTTCGCCCACATATTCGGTGGCAAGAGTCATGAGCCGGCCATTGCGCTGTCGGAAAAGCTCAAAGAGATGGCGCCCATGCCGGTGGGCAAAGTGTTCTTCGCCAATTCGGGGTCGGAGGCCAATGACAGCCAGATCAAGCTGATGTGGTACGCCGCCAATGCGCGCGGCCAGACCGGACGCAAGAAGATCATCGCCCGCAACAAGGCCTATCATGGCGTCACGCTTGCCAGCGCCAGCCTGACGGGGCTGGACGCATTCCACAAAAGCTTCGACCTGCCATTCGATTTCACGGTGCGGGTGGAATGTCCCCATTACTATCGCGGCGCGCGCGATGGCGAGAGCGAGGAGCAGTATTCCGCCCGCCTGGCCGCCGACCTCGAAGCCACCATCCTGCGCGAAGGTCCCGACACGATCTGCGCCATGTTCGTGGAAGCGGTGATGGGCGCGGGCGGGGCGATGGTGCCGCCAAAGGGTTACTTCGAAGCGATCACGCCGATCCTGGACAAGTACGGCATCTTCCTGGTGGACGATGAAGTGATCTGCGGCTTTGGCCGCACCGGCAACGCCTTTGGCTGCCAGACCTACAACTACCAGCCCGACTCCATGTCCATCGCCAAGGCGCTGTCATCGGCCTATCTGCCGATCTCGGCGGTGCTGCTGTCGCCGGAACTGGTGGAGATCATCGAGGCCGAAGCCACCCGCATCGGCGGGCTGTGGCACGCCTTTACCTACAGCGCCCATCCGGTGGCCGCTGCGGTGGCGTTAAAGACGCTGGAGATCTACGAGCGCCGCGACACCTTCGGCCATGTCCGCAAAGTGGCGCCCGTCTTCGAACGGCGGCTGAAGGCGCTGGGCGATCACCCGCTGGTGGGCGAGGCCAATGGCGTGGGCCTGATCGGCGCCGTCGAACTGACGCCGGACAAGAAGACCAAGCGCAATTTCGAGCCGGCCAGGGGCGTGGGCGCCAAGTGCAGCCAGATCTGCCAGGACGAGGGCATCATCGTGCGCGCCCTGCTGCACGACCGTATCGCGCTGTGCCCGCCGCTGGTGATCAGCGAACCGGAGATCCACGAGATGTTCGACCGCCTGACCCGCGCCCTGGACAAGACGCTGGACTGGGTGAGGTCGGAGAAGCTGATCTAGCTTTCAGCTCGCCCGCAGCATGTGATGTTCCAGCACTGTGCTGGGACGGGTGTAGATCAGCGCCTCGCCGGCCCACACTTCCAGTTTCTTGGCGCTGGGCAGCTTCATGGCATGTGCCAGGATCTTGGCGCGCTGGTCATCATCGCAGGTGGCGGAAAATTTGTAGGTGAGGGCGCCGGTCTCATCGAGGTAGCAGATTTCATATGCAGGCATGTTGTTCTCCGAAAAGCTCTGAACAATATCTCCCGCTTGTTCGATGTTTTGCGCGACGTGGGCGCGAATGTCGAATGACAATTGGGTTACAGACATCACGAATTGTCTTGGCGCGGTCCTTTTGCGCCGTGAGGGCGTCGCGCCATCGCTCGTGTACTCTTGTACACGTCGCTCGACGCTCCTGCTCACGTCACAAAATTCCTCGCGCCAACATTATGTTGCGTTGATGCATCGCGACTGTGACATCTGGCGCTGGCGGAGCTTTTTTCGGCCCCATGCGTTAACGGGAAATCCGATATCGTATCGCAAGGAGTAGCCCATGCCCGCCCCCTTTAAACTTGCCCCGTTGCCCTGGGACGAAGACGCCCTGGCCCCCACCATTTCCGCGCAGACCATCAAGTTTCACTATCACAAGCATCACCAGACCTATGTGGACACGCTCAACAAGCTGGTGGACGGCACGCCGTATGCGCAACTGAAGCTGGAAGAAATCGTGCGCAAGACTGCCGGCGCTTCCGAGGCAAAGGACAAGCAGATCTTCAACAATGCCGCGCAAATGTGGAATCACGATTTCTACTGGCGCAGCCTGACACCGTCTAGGACCGAAGCCGGCGGCGAACTGGACAGCGCCATCACCGCGGCGTTCGGCAGCAAGGACACGCTGATCGCCCAACTCGCCGAAGCCGGCAAGACCCAGTTCGGGTCCGGTTGGGCCTGGCTGGTCAGCAAGGGCGGCAAGCTTGCGATCGAGAAAACCGCCAACGCTGAAACCCCGATGGCCAAGGGCATCAATTGTCTGCTCACCGTGGATGTGTGGGAGCATGCCTATTATCTCGACTACCAGAATGCGCGGCCCAAATACCTGGAAAGCGTCCTGGGCAAGATCCTGAACTGGGATTTCGCGGCCGAGAACCTGACCAAGGAAGACCACGCGGTCAGGGCCGCTGCGGAATAGAGTTTCCCGGCTTTTAACGCTTCGGCTTTACCGGGTGGAAAGCCAGAATGGCCTATCCTCACGGCTCACCGGGCCGTGGGGGTTTTTTGTCTGCAACATTTGGAAAACGCGCCGCCGCCCGGATCCCGCCGGTCGCGGCCCGCCGCGCTGCGCCCGATGCCGCGCCGGAAGCCAAGGCCCCGCCCGGTCTTGTGGCGCGGCTGCTGGCCCGCATTCCTTGGTTCACCCTCACCGTCAGCGCCATTTTGGTGGCGCGTTTCCTGAGCGAATTGCGGGCCGCCACCGACCGGATGGGCACTTATTCGCCCGGCCATTTCACCCTTTTGGCGATGGGCGCGTCCGATCGCATCCAGGTGCTGGATCAGGGCGAATGGTGGCGCCTGTTCACCGCCACCACCCTGCATGGCTCGCCCGACCACCTGATCGGCAATCTCATCACCCTTTTGATCGTGGGCTTCCTGCTGGAGCCGATGGTCGGCATCGGCTGGTTCGCCGCGATCTACTTCACCGGCGGCTTCGCGGGCGCGGTGCTGTCCACCATGCTGAATGCGCCCGACGCGCTGTCAGTGGGTGCTTCGGGCGCCATCATGGCCACCCTGGCGGCGCTGTTCACTCTCAGTTTCCATGCCGGCGCCCCCCGTCCAAACTTGATGCGCCGGGTGGCGGGCGGCTCGCTGTTTCCGGCCCTGATGCCGGCGGTGGCGCATGGTGGCTCGGTCACCGACGTCAATGCCCATCTGGGCGGCTGCATGGCGGGCGCGGTGCTGGCCTTCATCATCCTGATCGCCTGGAACGATGAAGAAGATCATCTGCCCGGCCGCTCGGTCGCCGCAACCATCGCCGGGCTTTGGGTCGCATTGATGACGACCGCCTTCGCGGTGTCGGGCAACACCTATGTGCAATATGCCAAGGGCGGCATGGATTATATCCCGCCCGAGCAGATGCCCAAGGATGTCGAAGCCATGAAGGCCGACAGCCTGACCCTGGTGGACAAGTATCCCAAGGATCCGCGCGCCCATATGTTCCGGGGCTTGTATCTGCTGGAACAGGAACATGTGGCCGATGCCGAGCCCTATTTCCGCGACGCCGCGCGGCTGGGCGCCGACAGCCCGGTGATGAACCGCGAATTCCAGGACTGGAACCTGGCGCTGCTGGCCGTAAGCTTGCGCTTCCAGCATCGCGAGGATGAAGCGCGCGGCATCACCGCGCCGCTCTGCGCCAATGCCGAGCTGGACCTGCGCACCCGGCAGACCCTGAGCATCACCAAGCTTTGCCGCTAATCCTCCCCGCGCGCGCGTCAGCGCGCTTGCATTGGGGGGTGGTCGTAGCTCGCCCTCGGGCGCGGAGCGCCCCTTAGATATCTGCGCGCTACGCGCGCGGGGCGAGCGAAGGCCGGAGGGGATAAGTCAAATCGCGGTGAAGTCGACCTTGGTCTTCTTGGCGAGGCGCTTGCGGCGGTCCGAGCCGTAATAGGCGGGCCGCGCCTTGGCGCGCCTGTCGGGGCCGAAAAATTCGTTGGACACGATAAAGGGCCGCGGCGAATGGGTCGCCACCTGCAGCTTGGTCACCAGGGTCCTGGGGCTGATCGGGACGGTCAGCACATCGGTGACACCAAGATCGCGCGCTTTTTCCACATTGCGGCGGCGGGCGCGTTCCTGGAATTCGAAAATGGGCAGCATGGGATTGAGCATGGCTTCGTCGCGCCGCGCCGCCACCAGGAATGGCCGTTCATGGGCCTTGTTCATCCGCTCGTCGTAGAACACGGCATGAAAATGATCCATGCCCAGCAATTCCAGGGCGCGGCGGCCTTCCTCGACATGGATGATCTTGCCGACGCCGGAAATGTTCATGACCGATCGCAACAACTGCAGGGTATGGGTCTTGGGGCCCACCAGCAGCACACGATGTTGCGAGAAATCCGTCCGTTCCATGAAAGCGCTCCCGAGAAGCGAGAATTTGCGCCTTTTGGTTTTAAACCGGGGTAAAAAGGACTGGTTAATTCGAAGGTAGCCATGCGCCCCATTTCCCCTCCGGCCTTCGCTGGTTCGAGAGCCGTCCGCACGCTGTCGCTACGGACCAGCCACCTCCCCCATGCAAGCGCGCTAACGCGCGCGCAGGGGAGGAGGTTATTGCTGTTGGCGTTGCTGTTGCCGCTGACGGCCTGTGGCCTGTTCCAGAACAAGGAGATACAGAAGCTGCGCAAGTCGCCGGACTACAAGGTCGGCTACCAGGATGGCTGCAATAGTGCGTATGGCCCCGACGCCAACAAGCGCCATGACGACACCATCGTGCGCGACGACAAGCAGTATGAGAGCAACCGCGCCTATCATGTCGGCTGGGACCGCGGCATCCGCGCCTGCCGCAGCAGCGGCTATTCCGGCGGCAACCTGCCGGGGGTGATACCCAGCGGTCCCGTTCCGGATCAGAATCCCGGCAATGGCGGACGCCCGCGCGGGCTTTAAATGACATAAGGGCCGGACGCTTGCGCGCCCGGCCCTTATGCAGTCTGGGCAATCCTTCGGGTACTAGATGGGCCGGGCGCGCGCGGCGCGGGCTTGCTGATCGGCCCTGATCTGGGCCTTTACGTCGGCCAGACCCTCGGCCACGCGGCTGTCGGAATTGAGGTGGAACACCGAAAGGATGCCGAGGCCGCCGGCACATGCTGAACCACAATCCGTGCCCATCCGCGAGAGACCGCTAGCGGCGGACTGGATCATGGCGGGGGAGGTTAGCAGTGTGCCGGCGCCCGGGCGTCCCAGGCCAAGATCGGGCTCATGCGGCGTCAACAACGACACAAGACCGATCCAAAATACAGCCCGGAAAATCATGACATGCCCTTCGGTGTTTCCACACGAGCAGCATTGCGTGCACCCCTTTGCCGGGCGCTTAGTTGTTTCTTTAAATTTGAAACTAACTGGCCGTTCTTCATGCCAGCGATAACGCAAGGCTGCCGGGAACGTTTCGCTTCGATTCAAAAGCGCGGCGTGTTTGAATCAGATGTACTTAAAATTTTCCGAAAATTTGAATTGACGTTAATCTGCGGGCCGCGCGGGGCGCCTTTCGCTGAAAAGGCTTTATATCCGGGGCGAAATTGGGGCCGGGAGCATCGCCCGGCCGAGCGGAGCGAGGGTTGCTGGCGTCAGCGTGGCAACGCGTGCGACCTGCTGTTTAAGAGGCGGCGGGAAGCGGCGCCGGCGGCAGCAGCACCGTGGCGCGGAAGCCTTCACCAGGGCGGCTGTCCAGTTCCAGGGCACCGCCATGCAGTTCGGCAAAAGCCTTGATGAGCGTGAGGCCCAGCCCTGCGCCCTTGGTGTGATGGGCGCCTTCGCTGCGGCCGGCATGTTCGAACGGTTCCAGGATGCGGGCCAGGTCGTCCGCCGCTACGCCGTCGCCATTGTCTTCCACAGTGACCGTGATGCCCGCTTCGGTGGCGCCGGCCGACAGGGTGATCCTGTTGCCGGTGGTGAAGCTGACGGCATTCACCATCAACGCATGCATCATGGCGGTGAAGACCGTTTCATCGGCCTGGACCATCAGACCCACCGGGCAGCGGTCGGCATCAATCTCGATGCCGCGCGCCGTGGCCCGCGACAGGAAGACCTCGCGCGTCATCCACAGCACCCCGCCTGCATCCATCGGCGTCAGGCGCAGGTCATAGCGGCCGGCCGAGATCTTGGTCAGGTCCATGATCTGGTTGATCATCTTGAGCAGGTTGTCACCGCCCTGGTGCACCAGCCCGGCATATTCGCGGATCTGGGCGGGCGTCATGTTTTCGGCAAGCGTCGCCATCAAATCTGAAAAGCCCAGGATGGCGTTCAGCGGCGTCTTCAGTTCATGGCCCATGGTGCGCAAAAGCGTGGTCTTGGCGCTGTTCACGCTGGCGCTGGTCTGGTCCAGCCGGTGCGCGAGGTCGGCCAGGTAGGATTGCTGCTTTTCGGCCTGGGCATTGGCGTCGGCAAGGGCATGTTCCTGCTCGGCCAGCGCGGTTTCGGCGCGCACCTTGTCGGTGACATCGGTGAAGATCATCACCCGTCCGCCGCTGGGGCTGGAGCGGTCGCGCACCAGATAGGCTTCGCCCGTACTGGTACGGATGGTCGTTGCGCCGGCGGTGTCCTGGTGACTCTTGAGGCGCCGCTCCAGCCAGCGCTCCGGCGTTTCGTCCAGCACGATGCGGCCGCTATAGGCGCCCTGGGCGGCGATTTCCGGAAAGGTCTTGCCCATGAGCTGGTCCAGGGTCTTCACCCCGCACAGATGGGCGTACAGCTCATTGGCCAGGATCAGCTTGTCATTGGTGTCATAGAAGGCGAAGGCCTCCGCCGACAGAGTGACCGCTTCCTGCAGCCGCGCCATCTGCGCGCGGGCGGCGGTGACATCGCTCCACAGCAGCACGATGCGGCCGCTGGGGTCGCGGCGGGCCTTGATCTCCACCACCCGGTGGCCGGACAGCGGCACGTCCAAAGGCGCGAATTCATTCTTCTTCAATTGGCGCAGTCGCCGCGCGATGAAAGGTTGGGCGCCGCCCGCCAGCGCGGAAGCGGCGATCTCGCCGCCCTCGATCTCCAGCCGGATCAGCTCTTCATAAGTATGCCCCACCAGGGTTTGGTGCGGCGGGAAGGAACGGAACAGGTAATTGAGATGGGCATTGGCGTGCACCAGCCGGCCGGCAGCGTCGAAGATGGTGATGGCGCAACGCAGACAGTCCAGCGCCGCCAGAAGCGCCGCGGCGTCTTCGGTGTCCCGCGTGTGTGCCAAATGCGCGTGCTGAACCAAGGCCATTCCCTGTGCTGGCGACCGTTCGAGCCTGCATAATGCTGGGTTTGCCTTGCGGATTGGTTAGGGCTGACAACATCGCTGTGTACCATTGGACGGATGCGTCGCCTTTGGCAGCCGAATCGCGGCATTCTTGCCACGAAAATGAAGCGCGGTTCCCCCAAGCCAGTTGAAATTCAATCCTTGTGGAAAACTGAACGGCGGGAGCCACGCTTCAGGTTTCGTTAAGTCTGTGAGACCGACACTGCCTGCGCGAGGCGGCAAAGCTTAATGGCCATTAACACAAACAGCATTTCAGACCCCAAAACGCAGCGCCGGCAGTTCGTGCTGGTGCAGGCCGCCAAGGCCAGTGTGGGCGTGGCGCTGGGTCTGGCCTTTTTCGGCGTGGCGGGCCGTCCCGACCTGGCCGAGGCCATCGCCCTTGCCGGATTGGCTGCGCCGGGTGTGCTGGCGATCCTGGGACTGACCTCTGTGCCGCTGGCCCGGCTGGAACAGATCGGGCTGGCGGGCTTTGCCGCGTTGATCGGATATCTGGCGCTGCTGACCGGCGGGATGGCATCGCCGCTGGTGGTGTGGTTCGCGCTGGTGCCCGCCGAAGGCGCGCTGTCGGGCGGCCGCCCGGCCGTGGTGCGCGCAGGCTTGGCGGCGGGCGCGGCGCTCCTGATCGTGGCTTGTGTCCAGGCGCTGGGCCATCTGCCCGTGTCGCGGCTGACATATCCGGGTGCGCTGCCCTTGTGGGAAATCTATGCCTGTTCGGTGCTGGCGGCTTTGGTGCAGGCGGTGTTGATCGCCGCCGCCGCCCAGGACCGCCAGCGCGCCGCCGATGCCGCCGCAGCGCAGGGCGCGGCGATGTACCGTTTCCTGGCCGACAATGCGATGGACCTGATCACCCGCCATTCGCCCGACGGCCGCATCCGCTTCGCCAGCCCCGCGACGGTTGCGCTGCTGGGACGGCTGCCCGATGAAATATTGGGCCAGCCGATGCCGGCGATCGTGCATCCCGACGATCTGGACGCGGTGCAGGCGGCACTGATGGAATCCAGCTATCACGGCCGCGCCGGCAGCGCCGAAGTGCGGCTGCGCCACAAGGACGGTCATTTCGTGTGGGCGGAAATACGCTGCCGCCCGGCGCGCGAAAGCGCCGGCGAGCCGGCCGACATCGTGGCGGTGACCCGCGACATTTCCGAGCGCAAGCAGCAGGAAGGCGCGCTGGTGGAAGCGCGCGATGCGGCGCTGGCCGCCAACCGCGCCAAGTCGCGTTTCCTGGCCAATATGAGTCATGAGCTGCGCACGCCGCTGAACGCCATCATCGGTTTTTCCGAAGTGATGACGCGCGAGATGTTCGGGCCCGTCGGCCCGCGCTACCAGGAATATTCCCGCCTGATCCATGAATCGGG
>CANBZE010000013.1 GCA_947373775.1 Alphaproteobacteria bacterium | reverse complement strand
CAGAGCTTCAGCACCGACAAGCCCGCCGCGGGCACGCGCAAATTCTCGGAAAAGGCGCTGGAAGTCATCAATGGCGAAGTCAGCGTCACCATCGGCGGTTCGGCGGACCTGACGCCGTCCAACAATACCAAGACCAAGAACATCACTGCGATCACGCCCGAAGATTTCTCAGGCCGCTATGTTCATTACGGCATTCGCGAACATGGCATGGCGGCGGCGATGAACGGCATGGCGCTGCATGGCGGCGTCATTCCCTATGGCGGCACCTTCATGGTGTTCTCGGATTATTGCCGCCCATCCATCCGCCTCGCCGCCCTGATGGGCGTGCGCGTGGTGTTCGTCATGACCCATGATTCCATCGGCGTGGGCGAAGACGGCCCGACCCATCAGCCGGTCGAACAATTGGCGTCGCTGCGCGCCATGCCGGGCCTGCTGGTGATGCGGCCCGCCGATGGCGTGGAGACTGCCGAATGCTGGCATCTGGCGTTGCAGAATTCCAAGCGCCCCAGCCTGATCGCCTTCTCGCGCCAGGATGTGCCCACCGTGCGGGTGAACCATACGGCGGACAATCTGTCGGCGCGCGGCGCCTATGAACTGGTGGGCGACGCTGATGCCAAGGTGACGTTGCTGTCCACCGGCTCGGAAATTTCCATCGCCATGGCGGCGCGCGACCTGCTGGCCAAGGACGGCGTCGCGTCGCGCGTTGTTTCGATGCCCTGCTGGGACCTGTTCGAGGAACAGGACGAAGCCTGGCGCAAGAAACTGCTCGGCACCCTGCCGCGCGTCGCGGTGGAAGCCGCCGCGTCTTTTGGCTGGGACCGGTATATCGGCCCCAATGGCGCCTTTGTCGGCATGCATAGTTTCGGCGCCAGCGGCCCGTACAAGGATGTCTATAAGCATTTCAACATCACGCCGGAAGCGGTGGCCGAGGCGGCGAAGAAGATTTTGAAGGCGTAAGTTCGCGTTAAGGAGAGATAGAATGGCTTTGCGTGTTGCGATCAACGGCTTTGGCCGTATCGGCCGGCTGGTGCTGCGGGCGATTGTGGAATCGGGCCGGCGCGATATCGAAGTCGTGGCGGTCAACGATCTGGGTCCGATCGAAACCAACGCCCATCTGCTGCGCTATGACAGCGTGCATGGCCGCTTTCCCGCCCAGGTGAGCGTGGATGGCGAGTTCATGATCGCCGCCGGCCACAAGATGAAGGTGACCGCGATCAAGAATCCGGCCGAGCTTCCGCACAAGGAACTGGACGTGGACATCGCGCTGGAATGCACCGGCATTTTCACCGCGCGCGACAAAGCCGCGCTGCATCTGACCGCCGGCGCCAAGCGGGTGCTGATCTCGGCCCCCGGCGAGAATGCCGATCTCACCGTCGTCTATGGCGTCAATCACGACAAGCTGACCAAGGACATGCTGATCGTGTCGAACGCCAGCTGCACCACCAACTGCCTGGTGCCGGTGGCCAAGGTGCTGAACGATGCCGTCGGCATCGAGCGTGGCATGATGACAACGATCCACAGCTACACCAACGACCAGCCGTCGCTGGACCAGATGCACAAGGACCTGTACCGCGCCCGCGCCGCGGCGCTGAGCATGATCCCCACTTCGACCGGCGCCGCCAAGGCCGTCGGCCTGGTGTTGCCGGAACTGAAGGGCAAGCTGGACGGCGTGTCGGTGCGCGTGCCGACCCCGAACGTGTCGCTGGTGGACCTGAAGTTCATCGCCAAAAAACCGACCAGCGTTCAGGAGATCAACGACGCCATCAAGGGCGCCGCGCTGGGCCCGCTGAAGGGCATCCTGGATGTGGTGCACGACAAGCTGGTTTCGGTGGATTTCAACCACAACCCGGCCTCTTCCAGTTTCGCGCTGGACCAGACCAAGGTGATGGATGGCACTTTCGTGTCGATCATGACCTGGTATGACAATGAATGGGGCTTCTCCAACCGCATGGCCGACACCGCCGTGGCGATGGGCAAGCTGATCTGATGCAGGCGCGTAGCGAAGCGGAGCGCCCATGAATAACTTCCGGACGCTCGATGACCTGGACGTAAAGGGCAAGCGCGTCCTGGTACGCGCCGACCTTAATGTGCCGGTGAAGGATGACGTGGTGACGGACGCCACCCGCATCGAACGTCAGGCACCGACCATCAAGGAACTGGCCGACAAAGGCGCCAAGGTCATCGTGCTCAGCCATTTCGACCGGCCCAAGGGCAAGGTCGTGCCATCCATGTCGCTGAAGGTTCTGGTCCAGCCGCTGTCGGAGGCGGTGGGTCGCAAAGTGGCCTTCGCCGAAGATTGCGTCGGCGAAAAGGCCAAGAGCGCTGTTGGCGGCCTGAAGAACGGCGATGTGCTGTTGTTGGAGAACACCCGCTTTCACAAGGGCGAAGAAGACAACGATCCCGGCATGGCCGAGGAGCTGGCCGCGCTGGGTGACATTTTCGTCAACGACGCGTTCTCCGCCGCGCACCGCGCCCATGCCAGCACCGAAGGCGTGGCGCGGCTGTTGCCCAATGCGGCCGGCCGCTCCATGCAGGCCGAGCTCAGCCACCTGGAAAAGGCGCTGGGCAACCCTGAGCGCCCGTTGCTGGCGGTGGTCGGCGGCGCCAAAGTCTCCACCAAGATCGCGCTGCTGGAAAACCTGGTCGCCCGGGTCGAAACTTTGGTGATCGGCGGCGCCATGGCCAACACGTTTCTGGCCGCGCAAGGCGTGAAGGTCGGCAAGTCGCTCTATGAGCCCGACCACCTGGAAACCGCGCGCGCGATCGTCCATGCCGCCAATGAATCCGGCGCCGCCATTCTTTTGCCCACCGACGTGGTGGTGGCCGGGGAGTTCAAGGCCGGCGCGGCGCATCGCATCTGCCCGGTTTCGGACATCAGCGACGACGAGATGGTGCTGGATGTCGGTCCCGATTCCATCAAGGCGTTCGAAAACCGCCTCGCCGGCACCCGCACCCTGGTGTGGAACGGCCCGTTCGGCGCCTTCGAGACACAGCCCTTCGACGCCGGCACGGTCGCCGCAGCCAGGGCCGTGGCCGATGCGACAAAAAAGGGGCAACTGTTGAGCGTGGCGGGCGGCGGCGATACCGTCGCGGCCCTGGCCCATGCCGGCGTGGAACAGGATTTCACCTACGTCTCGACCGCGGGTGGGGCATTCCTGGAATGGCTGGAAGGCAAGTCCCTGCCCGGCGTAGACGCATTGACTGTTAAATAAGAGCGGCAAATAGAGAGTGACGATGAACCTGGATGAATTGAACAAGATTGCCCACAAGATGGTCGCGCCCGGCAAGGGCATCCTGGCGGCCGATGAATCCACCGGCACCATCCAGAAGCGCTTCGACAAGATTGGCGTCGAGAACAACGAGGACAATCGCCGCGACTATCGCGAACTGTTGTTCCGCACCGGCACGGCAATGAAGCAGCATATCGGCGGCGTCATCCTGTTCGACGAGACCATCCGCCAGAAGGCCAAGGACGGCACGCCGCTGGTCAAGCTGATCGAAGCCGCGGGCTCGGTGCCGGGCATCAAGGTGGACAAGGGCGCCAAGCCGCTGGCCGACGCGCCCAGCGAGACCATCACCGAAGGCCTGGACGGCTTGCGCGAGCGCTTTGTCGAGTATCACAAGCTGGGTGCGCGCTTTGCGAAGTGGCGCGGCGTTTACGAGATCGGCCAGGACGGCCAGGGCATGGGCACGCCCAGCCACAACGCCATCCATGCCAATGCGCACGCCCTGGCCCGCTATGCGGCGCTGGCGCAGGAAAACGGCATCGTGCCGATCGTCGAGCCGGAACTGCTGATGGACGGCGCCCACACCATCGAGGCCTGCGAAGGCGTCACCGAATGGATCCTGAAAGAAGTCTTCCAGGAGCTTTTTTACGCCGGCGTGAAGCTGGAAGGCATGATCCTGAAGCCCAACATGGTGGTGCCGGGCAAGAAGTGCCCCAAGCAGAACAGCGTGGACGACGTCGCGGAACGCACCCTCAAGGTTCTGAAGCGCTGCGTGCCGAGCGCCGTGCCGGGCATCGCTTTCCTGTCGGGCGGCCAGTCGGACGAGGAAGCCACCGCACATCTGTCGGCCATGAACGCCATCGGCAATCTGCCCTGGGCGCTGACCTTCTCCTATGGCCGCGCCCTGCAAGCCGCGCCGCAGGCCGCCTGGTCCGGCAAGGCGGACAATGTCGCCAAGGCGCAGGCCGCCTTCGCCCATCGCGCCCTGATGAATTCGCTGGCCTCGCTGGGCAAGTGGAAACAGGCTGACGAAAAGAAAGCCGCTTGAGCGACTGCCGCCTCTATCTGATTTCGCCGCCGAAGCTCTCGGCGGCGAATTTTTTGGTCCCGCTGCAGGAAGCGCTCGCCGGCGGCGATGTCGCGTCTTTCCAGCTGCGGCTGAAAGATGTGAGCGACGATGAAATTCGGCGCGCCACCGACACCTTGCGTCCCGTGGTGCAGGCCGCCGGCACCGCCTTCATCCTCAATGACCGCCCCGACCTGGCCGCCGAACTGGGCTGCGACGGCGTGCATGTCGGCCAGGAAGACGCGTCTTATGACCAGGCGCGCGCCGCCCTGCCAAACGGCATTGTCGGCGTCACCTGCCATGACAGCCGACATTTGGCGATGGAAGCGGCCGAAGCCGGCGCCGACTATGTCGCCTTTGGCGCCTTCTTCCCCACCCGGACCAAGGAGCCCAAGACCCAGGCGGATATCGAATTGCTGCGCTGGTGGGGCGAGATGATGGTGGTGCCGTGCGTCGCCATCGGCGGCATCACGGTGCAGAATGCCCCGGCGCTGGTCGCGGCGGGCGCCGACTTCCTCGCCGTCTCGGCCAGTGTGTGGGAGCACGCCGACGGCCCGCGCGAAGCGGTGCGCCAGTTCAACGCGCTGTTCGCATGATTGAGCGGTTGCTCGGTTTTACATTCCTGGGCGTGCTGGTCGCCTATGCCGTCAATCTTGCCGCCGACTGGATCCATGCCCGCCTATTCGCAGAGTCGCTCTGGTTCCAGACCCATTGGTACATCCCCTTCGTGATCGTGCCCGTAGCCGCGCTGCTGGTCCTGGGCTTCGCCTGCGGCCTCTTCCGGCCATCCGGCCCGCGCTGGGCCGATGGCGTGGCCCTTATGGTTATTGCCCTGCTGGTCTATTGCACCCTGGGCGCGGGCTATTCCTGCTGGCATTACTGTTTCTAGACTGCTATCACCCCGGCGCTGTTTGAACCTGCTGAACCTTCACCCGCGCCCCGAGGAGGGGCGATTCCCATGTCCAAGATCACCGGCAATGAAATCAGTCCCGGCACCCTGATCAATTACGAAGGCGGCCTGTGGATCGCGGTGAAGACCGTCAAGGTAAAGCCCGGCAAGGGCGGCGCCTACAACCAGGTCGAACTCAAAAACATCACCACCGGCACCAAGCTGAACCAGCGCTTCCGCTCCGACGAAGCGGTGGACGAAGCCATCCTGGACAAGAAGGACTTCCAGTTCCTCTACGCCAATGACGACATGCTCACCTTCATGGACATGGAGAATTACGAGCAGATCGAACTGGCGGTGGATTTCGTGGGCGAGGACCAGGCCAAGTTCCTGCAGGACGGGATGAAGACCCTGGTGAACCTGTATGACGGCAGGCCGATCGGCATCAAGCTGCCGGTGCAGGTGACCCTGATGGTGGCCGAGGCCGATCCGGTGATGAAGGGCGGCACCGCCGCTCCGTCCTACAAGACCGCCGTGCTGGAGAATGGCCTGAAGATCCAGGTGCCGCCCTTCATCGGCGCGGGTGAACGCATCATCGTCGCTACCGAAGACGGCTCTTACGTGCGCAGGGCGGAATAACCATGGCTTATATTTCTCCTGCCCTGAACGTGATGATCGCCGCCGCCCGCAAAGCCGGCCGCCCGCTGGTGCGCGACTTCAACGAGCTGGAAAATCTCCAGATCTCGATGAAGGGGCCCGCCGACTTCGTCACATCCGCCGACAAGCGCACCGAAAAGATCCTGATCGAGGAATTGTCCAAGGCCCGTCCCGGCTATGGTTTCCTGGGCGAGGAAGGCGGCGCCGTAAAAGGCGCCGACACCACCCATCGCTTCATCATCGATCCGATCGACGGCACCACCAACTTCATGCACGGCATTCCGCATTTCGCCATCTCCATCGGGCTGGAGCGCGAAGGCCAGATGGTGTCGGGCGTGATCTACAATCCCGTCACCGACGATCTCTACACCGCCGAGAAGGGCCATGGCGCCTATCTCAACAACAAGCGGTTGCGCGTCGCCGCCCGCAAGGAACTGGCGCCGTCGGTGATCGCCACCGGCCTGCCGTTCCTGGGAAAAGAAGGCCATGCCCGCGCCGCCGCGGAAATGGCCGAGGTGATGAACGTCACCGCCGGCATCCGCCGCTTCGGTTCGGCTTCGCTGGACCTGGCCTATGTCGCGGCCGGACGTTTCGACGGCTTCTGGGAACACAGTCTGCAGTCCTGGGACATCGCGGCGGGCATCGTGCTGGTGCGCGAAGCGGGCGGCATGATCACCGACCTGCGCGGCGGCGCCGAGATGCTGACCCAGGGCACCGTGCTGGCGGCCAACGAGAACCTGCACCCGCAGCTTCTCAAGCTGCTCAAGGGTACCAAGCCGGCTTAACGCACCGCGCCGGCGCGATTTTCCACCACGACGTCGCTGACTTTCGCCGTCAGGACATTGGCCGGCAGGTGGGAGACAAATCCCACGCCGGCATAGAAAGGCCCGCTGGTCTTGAAGGTGACAGGTGCGCCTTCCGGATGCAGCTTCTCGCCCTGCCAGCTGATCCAGAGCTGGAACTGATCGCCCTTCTTCTCGATGCCGAAGCGAGTGGGATGGAAGGTCTGCGGCCCCTGCTCCGCCGTTCCCGCACGCGGCTGCCGCATCGAGCGGTACTCGATGTCGGTCATCGGGCCGGTCTTCTCGGCCCGCCAGGCAATATGCACCATGCCGTTGCCATGCTGGGCCGCCATGATCTGGCGGCTGTCGTCATCCAGGCTGTCGCGAATGACCAGCGCCACCTTGCGGTCATGGAAGTCGTCGATATTGGGCCAGCTCACCGTGCCGGCCAGCGAGACATCGCCGCTCATCTTCTTCCAGAGATAATGAAACTCGTCGCGCTGGTACCAGATGTTATAGCCGGCGGAATTGATGGTGTAGGTGCCGCCCGTCTCGCTGGCGCTGCCCGGCGCCAAAGGGCCGCCGATATCGGTCTGCGCCTCGAACTGGCCGATGGCGGCGCCGGCTGCGACGGAAGGACGATGGAAATCCAGTGGCGGCGGGACCTGCTTGTGGGTGGCCGATCCCGGCAACGCCCAGTCCGGCACATCCACGCCGGGCGGGGCCGGCGGCGGCACCAGCGATTGGGCCAAGGCCGGTGTGGCCAGCAGCAGAAGGCCGAACAAATGAATGCGCATGGGACCCCTCCTTCTTTTTGCGCAGCCTGACGCCAAAACCTGCAGAACTCAATCTGCCCGGATTTCAGGGGGTCGGCAGCCCCCCGCCCAGCGCCTTGTACAACGCCACCGAGGCCGCCAACCGCGCCCGCCGGATATCGGCAAGCTGGTCGCGGGCGGTGTAAAGGCTGCGCTCGGCATCGGTCACCGTCAGGAAATCGGAATAGCCCGAGATATATTTTCGCCGCGCCGCCCCCAGCACTTTCTCCGCCTGCGTAACCTGCTCGCGCAGCGCTGCTTCCTGGGCCGAAAGGTGATTGACGTTACCCAGCGCATTCTCGACATCGGAAAAGGCATTGAGGGCGGCGGCACGATAAGCCGCCAGCAACTCTTCCTCACGCGCCCGCGCCTCGTCGGTGATCGCCTGGTTCCTGCCGCCATCGAAAATCGTCTGCACCAGAGCGGCGCCGATTGCCGCCCCGAAGCCCAGCCCCGGCAAGGTGTCGATGGCGGCGGCCAAAGCGGGATACTGCAACCCGGCCGAAGCATTCAGCGTGATGCCGGGCAGGAAGGCGGTGCGCGCCGCATCCAGGTTGGCGTGTGCGGAAATAAGATTGGCTTCGGCGCTGGCGATGTCGGGCCGGCGGGTGAGAAGCTGGGACGGCAGGCCAGGCGTCACCAAGGGCGCGGTGATGTGTTCCAGGCCGGTGCCCGTGACAGCGAAACCTTCGGGCGGGCGCCCCAGCAGGATCGCCAGGGAATCGCGGGTCTCCAGTTCTTGCTGCTGCAGGGCCGGAAGCGCGGCCTGCTGACCCGCCATGTTGGCGCGCTCCTGCAGCAGATCGGCGGCCGGTGAATAGCCGGCCGTGACCCGCCGCTGCACCACGTTCAGGATGGATTGGGAGGATTGCAGATTGGCCTGCGCCACCGCGATGCGGTCGCGCAGCGCCAGAAGCTGAAAATAGGCATTGGCGACACTGCCGGTAACGGTCAGCGCCACGGTGCGGCGGTCGGCGGCGCTGGCAGCGCGCGCCGCCTCGGCGGCGTCGGCCAGGTCACGGTTCTTGCCCCAGAAATCCAGTTCATAGCTGGCGGCCAGCCCGGCGCTGTAATCGGTCTCACGCGCCGATACCCCGCCGGTCTGCCCATAAAGACTGTTCACATTGGCGTTCAATCCCAGGGTCGGCAGCAAGGCCGCGCCGGCCTGGCGCGCCCTGGCGTCGGCCTGGCGCAGCCGCGCCTCGGCCTGGGCAAGATCCAGGTTGGCGGCCTGCGCCTTTTCGATCAGGCCAGTCAGTTGCGGATCGCCATATTCCGCCCACCAGTTGGCCGATGGCCAGATGGGTGCGTTCTTCGCCGCCGGTTGCTCGAAGGCGGCGGGAACATCGCCGGGCGGCAAGCCGGGCGGCGGGGTCCGGGCGCAGCTCGCCAGCACGGCTGTGGTGGTGACAAGAAGAAGTCTGCGGATCATGCCGCCTTCTCCCCTGCTTTCGGTCCGCCGAAGCGTTCCGCCAGCGCCGGCAGCACCACCAGGTTGAGCAAGGTGGAGCTGAGCAGCCCGCCCAAGACCGTCACCGCCATGGGGCCTTCGATCTCCTGGCCGGGCTGGTGCAGGCCGATCGCCAGCGGCATCAGGCCCAGCGCCGTCACCGCCGCGGTCATCAGGATCGGCACCAGCCGCTCCTGCGCGCCGCGCAGCACGGTATCGGCATTCCAGGGTGCGCTTTCCACCTCCACCAGATGCTCGTAATGGGCCAGCAGCAGAATGGCGTTGCGGGCGCTGACGCCGAACACCGTCACCAGACCGACCATGGCGCCCACCGACAGGCCGGAGCCCATCAGGGCGATGGCCGCGACGCTGCCGATCAGGCTGAACGGCAGGTTGACCAGCACCAGCCAGGTGTTGGCGCGCCAGTGAAAACAAATGAACAGGATCATGCCGATCAGCACCAGCGCGAAGGCGGTATAGAGCAGCAGCTGATTGCGGCTGGCGGTCTGGGCCGCCGCGGCGCCGCTGAACTCGGCATAGACGCCGGGCGGAAGCTTGAGCGCAGCGACTTTTGCCTTGGCATCGTCGACGGTGGCTTGCAATCCGCGCCCCACCACGTTGAAGGTGACCGAGACAAAGCGCTGGCCTCCATCATGCGCGACGGTGTAGCGCGTCTGGGTGGGCACGATGCGCGCCACCTGCGACAGCGGCACCGGGCCGAACGGGCTGGCGATCATCAGCGAGGACAGCAACTCAGGCCGGTTGCGAAGGTTTTCGGACAAAAGGAGCGTGACATTGACGGCGCGAATGCCAGCATAGGTCTGGCCCACTATGGTGCCGGCATAGTTGGTTTGCACCGCATCCAGCACGTCCTGCACTTTCAACCCGCTGGCGACCAGCGCGGCGGAATCCAGGTGCAGGGCAAAGGTCGGGGTGCCGCTCTCGGCCTTGAACTGCAGGTCGGCGATGCCTGGCGTGCCCGACAGGACACCGGTGACGCGGTGCGCCACACCATCCAGTGCATCCAGCTGGCCGCCGAAAATCTTGACAGCAATATCGGCGGTCTCGCCGGTCAGGCTTTCGCTGATGCGGTCGCCCAGGAAGGTGACGACTTCGCTCTGCAGGCCGGGATAGCGTGCCAGTATCCGGCGCAGCGCTTCCTCGGCTTCGTCCTGGTCGATATCGGCATCGGCCTTCAGCTCGACATGGAATTCGCTGCGATGCGGCCCCCAGGTGTCCTCGCCCAGTTCGGCACGGCCCACCTGCTGTTCGATGGTAGCGACATAGGGCAGAGCGAGCACGTCGCGGCTGATGCGCTGACCCACCGCCAGCATCTCATCCAGCGACGTGCCGGGCGTGGAGCTGGACACCTGCATCACGAAATGACCTTCGCGGAAGTCCGGCATGAAGCTGCCGCCCAGGAAGGGCAGCGATGCCGCCGCAATCAACGTCAGCACCGCCAGCACGGCGACAACGCCGCGGAAATTGTCATAGATGCGGCCCACAGCCCGGGTTTGCCAGGCCTTCAGCCAGCGGATCCAGGCAAAATCTGCGTGGGAGTTGCGAGGCTTCAGCAGCAGGGCGCAGAGCGCTGGCGCCGCCGTCAGGGCCACGCCCAGCGAGGCCAGCACCGCCAGGATGAAGGCCAGGGCCAGCGGGCCGACGAAATGACCCTGCACGCTGGTGGAAAACAGTTCGGGCAGGAACACGGCGATGACGACCAGCGTGGCATAGACCACCGGCCCGCGGACCTCGAGCGTGGCATCGCGGATCACCGCCAATCTGGAGCGCGGCGCGGCGGCTTTCGCATTCTCACCCAGCCGGCGCAGGATATTCTCGATGCCGATGATGGCGTCGTCCACCAGAACGCCCAATGCAACGGCAAAACCGCCGAGTGTCATGGTGTTGAGCGTCATGCCCATATGATCCAGCACCGCGACCGCCGCCAGCAGCGACAGCGGAATGGCCGAGAAGGTGATCAGCGCCGAACGCCAGTCATGGAGAAACAGGTACAGCACCGCCAGGATCAGGATCGCGGCGATTACCAGTGACTGTTCCAGACTGCCCACCGCGCGCTCGACGAAATTGGCAGGGCGGTGCAGCGCGGGATAGACGGTCACACCCTGGGCTTTCAAAGCCGGTATCAGTTGAGCCAACGCTACTTCGAGTGCCCGCGTCGTATCCATGGTGTTGGCGCCATACTGGCTGGCCAGCGACAGCATCACGCCACGCCGGCCCATCACAAGCGAATCGCCTGAACGTAGCGCGGGTGCTTCGGTGACAGTGGCGATGTCGCCGATGGTGACGGGCGTGTTGTTGCGCACGCCCAGCACCGCGCGGGCGATCGCGCCCGTGTCAGGTGACGGCACCGGTGTCTGGATCAGCACGCGCTGGTGTGCCAGGTCCACAAAACCGGCGCCCCGCAGCACCAGCGCGGCGCGCGCGGCATCGGCCAGCTCGGTGAGGGTGAAGCCGTAGGACGTCATCCGCCTGAGATCGGGTTCGATGTGGATTTCGCGCACCGCGCCGCCGAAGATCAACACATGCGCCACGCCCGGCACCGCCAGCAGCGCCGGTTTCATCACCCACTCCGCCTGGTCGCGCAACTCGAAGGGCGTAAGCTTGTCGGACACCAGCCCGATCTTCAGCAGGTCCATGGTGCTGGAGGTCAGCGGCGAAAGCCGGGGTGTGCCCACCCCCAGCGGCAAGGCGCTGCCCAGCTCGCTCAGATGTTCGGCGATTCCCTGACGCGCATTGTAAAGATCGATCTTTTCGGCGAACTGCACCGTAATGACCGACAGGCCGGGAATGGATTCAGAGCGGATGGTGGCCAGTCCCGGCGCGCCATTGACCGCATTCTCAATCGGCTTGGTGACCAGCTGCTCGACCTGCTGGGCGGTGAAGCCCGGCGCTTCGGTCTGGATGTCCACCGTAGACGGTACGAATTCGGGAAACACGTCCAGCGGCGCGCTTTGCGTCGCCCAGATGCCCAACGCCAGGGCGATCAATGTGAGGGTCGCAATGGTGCCGGCGAAGCGCACGCAAAGATCGACAAGCCAGCGCATGGCTAGTCCTCGGCTGCTGTGCTGGGATTGGTTTCGCGCGCCAGCAGCAGGCCGGCGCCGCCGGTCACGATCTGCTGCCCCGCCCGGATGCCATCGGTCACGAAATAGCCATCGCCCAACGGCTTGCCGATATCTATTTTGGTTTTCAGGAAGGTTTCCGGCCGGATCTGGACATAAACCCAGGCTTCATTGTCGCCATAGATCAGCGCAGCTGCGGGCACGGTGACACCGGCCTGCGCCGCGCCCACCGGCACTGCCGCGGTGACGTGCTCGTTCTGCGCCAGGTCGCTGCCGTCCAGCAGGGCATAGAAACCCCGTCCGGGGAACGTGTTGTCGGCTGGCGCTTCCCATATTGTGCTGGTCGTCCAGCTTTTGGGATTGACGCCCAGCCGCGCGATCTGAAGCGTGGCCGGTGTCGCATTGCCGAGCACGCCCAGCGGGAAAGTCACGCGCACCAGCACGCTTCTGCCCGATGCCAGCCGCGCCATGATCGTCTGCCGCGAGGCGGCATCGTGCCAGGGCACGTTGTGCCCGAAGGCGGCGTCGGTCTTGCGCTGCGCCAGCATCAGCGCGGCCTGGTCTGCCACCGCCTTGCTTTGCGCGGTCTCCACCACTTCGCGCGAAACCGCCGCTTCCTCGCCCGTGGCGAGGCTGCGCGCGCGCGCCGCCGCGGCCTGGCTCTGTGCCGCCGCCGCGCGGGCGGTCATGACTTCCGCATCGTTCACCGCAATGGCGTCCAGCGCCGTCACCACGCCATAACCGGTGATCTGCTGACGCCAGGACGCCGTATGGGCGGGCGCGGTGGCGATGCCCAGGCTTTTGATCTCTTCGGCCTTGAGGGTAAGACCCGGCGTCTCGGCTTCTTTTTCCGCCACTTTGTCAGCGGCGGGCTTGCCGCACGCCGCGAGCAACATCAGCGCGGCAAACCCGATCCAGTGTCTGGCAGACATCAGCGGTCCAGGACGATCAACCGGAAGGTGCCGGGCACGGGCACCGGCCGGGGATTGGGCCGGTCGGCCGTCGGCGTGCCGGGCTTGCGCTCGGCCGTCACGGTGAAAAGCTTGTGGCTTGTGGGGTCCAGTTCCATGGTGCGCGCGCCATCTGCGGTAGGAAGGTTCTGCAGGACCGTGAACTTATCAGGGCTGTCCTCATGGGCAATGGTCATGGTGCCGGATTCGCCATTGGAGCTGAAAACAAGGCCGGTGGCGGGGTCGAAGCGGTTGGCGTCCACGCCTTCACCGATGGGAATCTGGGCCACCACCTTGCCGGTTTTCATGTCGGTCACCGCGATCATCTTGTTGTCGCAGCCGGAAAAGACCCGGCCGTGGCGAAGATCGGCCGCAATACCCGATGGCTCCTGGCAGGGTCCCAGCGGATAATGATTTTTCACCGCCAGTGTCTTGGCATCGAAAGCGATCAACTCACTCCTGTCTTCGATGTTGACATAGATGGTGCCGGCCTCGTCGCTGACCGCCGCTTCCGGCTTGCCCCCCAGCGGGACCGATCCCACGGCCTTGCCGGCGACGGGATCGACGGCGGTGGCATCCTTGCTGGTGGAATTGAACGTGAACAGGCGCTTGGAAAAAGGATCATAGATGATGGTGTCGGGCCGGCCGCCGACCGCGATCTCGCCCGTCTTGATGAACGTCCTGGGATTGACGACCGCGATACGGTTGGCGCCGCCTTCGCTGACATAGGCATTGCCGTTGGCAAAGGCGGTACCGTGAATGCCCATCAGGTTCGGGATGTCACCCAGAAGCTTTCCGCTGGCGGGATCCACCACCATCACGTGACTGCCGCGGGTGATGAACAGGTTGCCGCTGGCCGGATCGCGGTTGACATAGTCCCAGCCGCCATCGCCGCCCAAGGTGAAGCTGGCCAGCACGTGATAACCGGACGCTGCCGCCAGCACTGGCAATGTCAGTAACGCGCAAAGCGAAACACCTGTTTTCCAATTGCATGATTTCATCACGGCCTCCTGGTTGGCGCCATTTTCCCATGGCTGCGTGGCAAGAGGTATGCTGCAATTGCCTGGGCGGAAATAACTTTCCCCAATGTTGGAGACGAAGATGCGGTTGGTGCTGACATCCTGGCCCTTCTGGGCCGCCCTTTCGGCGTTATTTGCCGCCCTCACCGCGATCTTCGGCAAGATCGGCGTGGAGAATGTCAATTCCGATTTCGCCACCTTGATCCGCACCGTCATCATCCTGGTGGTGCTGGCCGTCTTTGTCGCGCTGACCCATGCATGGCAGCCGATGGGCGCGGTGCCGCGCAGGACCTGGCTGTTCCTGGCTCTGTCAGGCCTGGCCACTGGTGCGTCCTGGGTTTGCTACTACCGCGCCCTCAAGGCCGGGCCGGCCTCGGGCGTAGCGCCGATCGACAAGATGAGCGTGGTGCTGGTAGCGCTGTTTGCATTTGCATTTCTGGGGGAGAGGCCGCTCGCCCACAACTGGATCGGCATTGGCCTGATCGCACTCGGTGCGATACTCGTGGCGGCTTAAGACTCGGAAGGCTTTTGTGACACGGGAAACAGCACGCGAATGCCAAGCCCCGGCGCGCCGGGCACGACATCGATGCGCGCGCCATGCAGTTCCGCGATGGCCTGCGCCGTGGAAAGGCCAAGCCCGTGGCCGGGATGGGTGCGGCTGGCTTCGCGCCGGTACAGCCGCTGGAACAGCTTGGCATGTTCCTCGGCAGGCACCCCTGGCCCATCATCCGCGACGGTCAGCGCCGGCCGGCCATCCATCTGCGCCAACGACAGGACAATATGCGTACCCGGAGGCGTGTGCAGGATGGCGTTCTCGATCAGGTTGGACAGAAGCTGGATCAGGAGCGCCCGGTCGCCCCGAATCTCCGCATCCTGCGCCACCGCCACGGCCAAGCGGTGACCGGCGGCTTCCGCCACAGGCGCAAACAGTTCGTGCATGTGGTGAAGCAACGCCGCCAGGTCAAGGTTCGCGAACGCCGCGCGCCGCTTGCCGCCTTCGATTTCGGCGATGCGCAGCATCGCGGCGAACAGGGCCAATATGCCATCGGTCCTTTCGATCGCCGCGTCCAGCGCCTGGGCGTGTTCGCTGCGCGGACCGTCCTTGGCCCGCTCCAGTCCCTGGCGCAGCTGGCTGACCGGCGTGCGCAGGTCATGGGCGATGTCGTTGCTGACCTGGCGCAGATTTTCCATCAGTGCCACGATGCGATCCAGCATCTCATTGATGGTGCCGGCCAGCCGGTCAAGTTCATCCTGGGTGCCGCGCACCGGAATGCGCGCCTTCAGATCGCCGTCCATGATGGCGCGGCAGGCTCGGCCCATGGCATCGCTGCGCCGCAGGAAGGTGCGGCTGACCAAGGCGCCGCCCAGCACCGCCAGCAGCAGCGCGGCGGCGAAAAGCCAGGCCACGGTCTGCACGATCTGCTGCTGCGCCTTGTGCACGCGGTAAAGATCGCTGCCGGCGAAGGCGTAAAGACCCGGCGCCAGGAAAGCGCCCACGCCCAGCACGTCATGACCGGGTGATGCCCCTGGCAGGGAAACAGTGCCGGTTTGCGGCGTCATCACAGGCAGGTTGCCGGCGATGCGGGTTTTTCCCTGCTGCAACAGGAAATAATCGGAGGTACTGGGCGCGGCCATGCTTTGCTCGATCACCTCGCGGGCTTCGTCGATGCCCTCGC
>CANBZE010000012.1 GCA_947373775.1 Alphaproteobacteria bacterium | reverse complement strand
TCAAACAAAAAGGCCCGGCTTGCGCCGGGCCTTCTTTGCTTCCTGCGACAGGTTCAGCGTGCTTGCTGCCGGTTGGCGTCGTACTGGACCGGCTTGGACATGGCCTGACGGTCGCTGCCGTCGAACTTGCCCAGGGTGCAGGTCTGCATCGATTGCAGCACCTGGAAGCTCTGCTCATTCTCGCAGACCTTGTTGTCGCCGCTGTGCAGCTGCCAGGCGAGCCCGTAGAATTTCAGGTCCGGGCAGTTGCCGTGCAGGTGGTTCACCAGGGTGCGGCCATCCCGCATCTTGAACACCATGGTCTTGCCGTCCTTGGACGTGTTCGAGACGATCTCGCGCGTATCGATGCACATATTCGCGGCGTAAGCCGGCGCGGCCAGGGTGAGCAGCGCCGAAGCGATCACAAACATCTTCATGACTTCCTCCATGTGCCCCGCAGGTTGATTGTCTGCCTTCCGCGAGGTTGAGGCAAGTTCTACTACAACTGTAATAGACGAGCAAGGGGCCATACTTGACGGGCGCGCCGGGGCGGGCCAAAGGTCCCAATCCGTTGAAGAATCCCATGGAGAAGCCCGTGTCTGCAGCGCCTGAACAGGTCACCGTAACCTTGCCCGACGGCAAGGCTTTGACCTTTCCCAAGGGTGTGACCGGGGGCGAGATTGCCGCCGCCATCGGACCGGGCCTGGCCAAGGCCGCCCTGATCATCACCCTGGACGGCAAGGAATGGGACCTGTTCCGCCCCATCGAGCAGGACGCCAAGATCCGGATCATCACCAAAAAGGACCCCGAGTCGCTGGAGCTGATCCGCCACGACATGGCGCATGTGCTGGCGATGGCGGTGCAGGCGCTGTATCCGGGCACCCAGGTGACCATCGGCCCGGCCATCGAAGACGGCTTCTATTACGACTTCGCGCGCGCCGAGCCCTTTACGCCCGACGACCTGCCGAAAATCGAAGACGAGATGCGCAAGATCATCAAGGCGGGTCTGCCCACCCGCCGCGAAGTGTGGCCGCGCGACAAGGCGGTGGAGCATTTCAAGGGCATCGGCGAAAGCTACAAGGCCGAGCTGATTTCCAGCATCCCGGCCGGTGAGGATGTCTCGATCTACTGGCATGGCGACTGGCACGACCTGTGCCGCGGTCCGCATTTTCGCACCACCGCCGAGATCGGCGACGCCTTCAAGCTGACCAAGATTTCCGGCGCCTATTGGCGCGGCGACGCCAAGAACGCCCAGCTGCAGCGCATCTACGGCACCGCCTGGCGCGACAAGAAGGAACTGGATGCCTATCTGACCCGGATCGAGGAAGCCGAGAAGCGCGACCATCGCAAGATCGGCAAGGAGATGGACCTGTTCCATATCCAGGAAGTCGCCACCGGGCAGATCTTCTGGCACGCCAACGGCTATACCGTGTACCGGGCGCTGGAAAACTATATCCGCCGTCAGCTGGTGCGCGCCGATTACATCGAAGTGAAGACGCCGCTCTTGCTGGACCGCAAGCTGTGGGAAGCCAGCGGCCATTGGGAAAACTACCGCGAGCACATGTTCCTGGCGGAAGTGGAAGACGAGAACCGCACCCTGGTGGTCAAGCCGATGAACTGCCCGGCGCATGTGCAGATATTCAACGAAGGCCTGAAGTCCTACCGCGAACTGCCCATCCGCATGGCGGAGTTCGGCTCCTGCCATCGCTATGAACCGTCGGGCGCGCTGCACGGCATCATGCGGGTGCGCGGCTTTGTGCAGGACGACGCCCACATCTTCTGTACCCATGAGCAGATCACGCCCGAGACCACGTCTTTCTGCAAGCTGCTGCTGGCCTGTTACAAGGACCTGGGCTTTGAAGAAGTCCGGGTGAAGCTTGCGACCCGCCCCGAGAACCGCATCGGCGGTGACGTTGTGTGGGACCTTGCGGAAAAGGCGCTGGCCGAGGCCACCACCGCCGCCGGCCTGGACTATGCCCTCAATCCCGGCGAAGGCGCGTTCTATGGCCCCAAGCTGGAATTCGTGTTGCGCGACTCCATCGGCCGCGACTGGCAGTGCGGCACCCTGCAGGTGGACTTCAACACCGCCGAGCGTCTGGGCGCGGGCTATATCGCCGCCGACGGCGTGCGTCATGCGCCCGTCATGCTTCACCGCGCCATTGTCGGCTCGCTGGAACGCTTCATCGGGGTGTTGATCGAACACCATGCCGGCAAGTTCCCGCTGTGGCTGGCGCCGGTGCAGGTGGCCGTCGCCACCGTGGTGGCGGATGCCGATCCCTATGCCCGGGAAGTGGTGGCGGCGCTGAAGGCGGCCGGCCTTCGCGTGGTGCTGGATACCGAGAACCAGACCGTCAACTACAAGGTTCGCCAGCACAGCCTGGCCAAAACCCCCAATCTGATGGTTTTGGGCCGCAGGGAGGCCGAAAACCGCACCATTACCCTGCGAAAACTGGGGGTTGAGGGTCAGGAAAGCCTTGCGCTGGAGGCGGCGATTTCTATGCTGTCGGCCGAAGCCGTGCCGCCCGACCTTCGTTGAGCGGCCACGAGAGACCCAACCGCGCCAATGATCCGAAATGTGTTTCGCGAGGCCGGCCAAATCCCTCGCGAAGCCGTCGCTTTTTGCCGCCGGTCCGGTCGTAACAACAGGAGAGAGTCATAGTTCCCAGACGTTTTCAGGGTAATGCCCCGCCGCCGGCCAAGGATGGACCGCGCATCAACGACGAAATCACCGCCAAGAGCATCTTCCTGATCGGCGACGACGGCCACAAGTATGGCGAGATCGGCCTGGATGAGGCATTGGCGCTGGGCGAGGAAAAAGGCTTCGACGTTGTGGAGGTTTCTCCCGACAACAAGCCGCCCGTCTGCAAGCTGATGGACTATGGCAAGTTCAAGTACGAACAGCAGAAGAAGGCCAACGAGGCCCGCAAGAAGCAGAAGGTCATCGAGATCAAGGAGATCAAGATGCGCCCCACCATCGACGATCACGATTACGACGTGAAGATGCGCGCGATGAAGCGTTTCTTCGACGATGGCGACAAGGTCAAGGTCACCTTGCGCTTCCGCGGCCGCGAAATGGCCCACCAGCATCTGGGCATGGAACTGCTGACCCGCGTCCAGAAAGACACCGAAGTCTTCGCGAAACTGGAGCAGTATCCGAAGATGGAAGGCCGGCAGATGATGATGGTTCTCGCGCCGCGCTAACAGCGCGGGCGCGAGAAGCCCGGCGGTGCAGAATAAAGCACCGCATGTGCAGAACGTCGGTCGCGTCCTAGCGACCGACGGCTGCGGGGCCGGAACGGCAGCAAGCTCAAATACGAAAACACCGCATTCGCGACAGCGGACGAACGGGCGCGAGAATCGCGGCGCCATTGGCGCCGCGCCGGCCTTAGCGGCCGCCCCTCGCCCAAACTCGTGGCGTTCGACACTCAAATCGATCCGCTGGATCGATTTGACCGCGCCGCTACGCTGTCGCTAAGCGCCGTCGGTCGTGCCTCACGGCCGCTTCCTGCTCAGCCGTCTCAGATAGCTGCGCGAATGACCGCTTTTGGCGCAAAGCGGACATTGCCGGGCGCGAGAAGCGCGGCGTTATTGGTGCCACCCGCCTTAGCGGCCAAAGGCCGCTTCCGGCACCGATGATGAAGTTGGGTTCCCGCTGACGCGGGAATGACAAGTGGCCTAGACGCCGTCGATCGACTTGTACGCCACCTTGCCATTGCGCAGCAGGAAGACCATGCGGCCCTTCTCGCGCGGCGCGGCATTGGCGCTCATGAAGCCGCCGTTCCCGGGGGCCAGCGGGAACACCACCGCACGGCAGCGGTCGACATTCTCGAAGCAGGAGCGCAACGCCGGGTCCATCTGGTCGAACTCGGTGGTGGTCCTGGGCATGAAATATTCCTGTACGCCCAGGCCCGACAGGGTCTGCGTCTTGTAGTGATTGGCATCCAGGCCCAGCCCGGTCAGTTCCGACTGGGAGGTCTGGCCGACCTTCACCTGCTCGAACGGGGCCTGCACCGCGGACAGCGAGGCGATGCGTTCATCTGCGGGGATCGCCACGTCGCGCGACCAGATCACCGCGGCGCCGATGGCCACGACCAGCACAAAGGAGGCGGCCAGCACCAGCGGCAGCATGTGATGATCGTCGCGCCAGCGGATCAGGTTGCTCATGGCATTAACTTTGACTGCGGGGTTTCGCCGCAAGCCTTGCGCCTGCGCGCAGCACTAGCCAACCAAACGATGGCCGTGTGGTAAACGGCTTAACGAAGGTTGACGGCGAAGTCGGCGTTGCCGCCGGACAGGACCAGCGCCACGGTGCGGCCGCGGACGCCGATTTTCCCGGCCAGAATAGCGGCCAGCGCCGCCGCCCCGCCCGGTTCCACCAGCAGCTTCAACTCCCTCGCGGCAAAATCCATGGCGTCTTCCAGCTCGGCATCGCTGACCGCCAGGCCCGGCGCCAGCAGGCCTTTGGCCAGTTCGAACACGATTTCGCCCGGGATCGGCGCCATCAGGGCGTCGGCGATGGACAGCGCGCCGCCCGGCGCCTTGACCCGCGCGCCCGCTTCCAGCGAGCGTTTCATGCCGTCGAAATTTTCCGGCTCCACGCTGTGAACCTTTGCCGTCACGCCGGAACCTTTCAGGCCCAGCGCCACGCCGCTGACCAGTCCGCCGCCGCTGCAGGGCGCCAGCACTTCGTCCAGGGTGACGCCGAAGCGAGCCGCATCCTCGGCGATTTCCAAACCCGCCGTTCCCTGCCCCGCAATGATGCCGGCATCGTCAAACGGCTTGACCAGCACCGCCTGGCGCTCGGCACATATCCTTGCGGCAATGGCCTCGCGGTCATCACGCACCCGGTCATAGGTCACGATGGTCGCACCATAAGCCCGCGTGCCCTCGATCTTGGGACGGGGCGCATCGGCGGGCATCACGATCACCGCCGGCATGCCGAACAATTGCGCCGCCGCCGCCACGCCCTGGGCATGGTTGCCGGAGGAAAAGGCCACCACGCCGTTGGCGCGGGCGCTTTGGGGAATCATCGCCAGCCGGTTGCAGGCGCCGCGAAACTTGAACGAACCGGTGCGCTGTAAATTTTCCAGCTTGAGAAAAATGTGCCCGCCGGTGCGGGCATTTAGCGCCGGGGATTCCACCAGCGGTGTGCGCACCGCGTGCGGCGCGATGCGGGCGGCGGCGGCTTTGACATCTTCGAAGGTCGGGATCATGGGCGAAGGCTAATGCAGATCGCGCTGGTGGGCGACCCGGTACAAGGTCACATGCATCTTGCGCCCCCGCGAATAATTGAAGCCGGAGACTTCGCCTATCCGTGAGGCGTCGGCCTGCAGCTCGGCCAGCCGGGCCAGGAAATCCCCCACCGCCTCGTCCTCCACCAGCGCCAGGCCGCCGGACTTGGCGCCCGCGTCGGCGGCCCCTGCCCCATCGGTGAGCACCACATCCTTGCCGAACGTAAAGACCATGCTGGGCTCCTGATAACCGGCCAGCGCCGGCGGCGGATCGCCCGGCTGGTACGCGGCATCGGCCAGCGGCTTGAGGCGCTGCGTGATCCAGAGCTGATCCAGACGCGGGCCGACGTAAGCGGTCAGCATGGGCACGAACACCAGCATGGCAAGCAGCGACAGCATCACCGCCAGCGCCGATTTTCGCAGCAGTGCCAGCACCAGCGCCGCCAGCGCCAGGGATGCGCCCATACCGGCCAGCACCAGCAGCGGCCACTGCATTGCGCCGCCGAAATAATGCGGCGCCAGCAATAGCGCAGCAGTCAGCAGTCCTGCACCGATCACGAACTGAACAATTCCGATCCAGCGCGCCGCCGTCAGGAAGCGAACCGGGCGCGGATCCAGCACGAACATCGCGGCCAGGATGGCCAATGCGGGATATGACGACAGGACATAGTGCGGCAGCTTGGTGGGCACCGCCTCGACGACCAGCCACCAGGCGCCGGCCCAGGCCAGCAGAAAACGGATGCCCGGTTCATCGCGCCGCGCGATGCCCAGCGCGAGGCCCGGCGCCACGAACAGGATGGCGGGAAAGAAACTCGCCGCCGACAGCAACAGGTAATAGCCCGGCAGCATGCCGTGGCTTTCCTGTCCGCCCGCCAGCTTGCCGGCGAAATCATTGCCCAGCGACTGTTCCAGGAATTCGCCCTGGCTCTGGATGGTGATGGCGATCAGCCAGGGCAGGATCAGCAGCAGCAGCAGGATCACACCCCGCACCGGCCGCGTGGCCTTCACCCAGTCCAGCGCGCCCGGTTCGCGCGATTTGCGCCGCAGCCACAGGTCCCAGCCGCCCAGCCCGATGATGGTGACCAGCGCCACGCCGGGCACCACCGGAAACTTGACCAGGATACCGGCGGCGGCGGCCCATCCCAACAGGATCATCCGGCCCGCAGGCGCGGCCACATCCGGATCGCGCGCGGCCCGGTACAGCCGCAGCAGCACGCCCTGCACCGCCAGCACGCAGGCCAGCAGCACCGCATCGGTGGTGGCAATGGTGGCTTCCGCCGTCAGCAGTACCGAACCCAGCATCAACAGGCCCGCCAGCAGCGCACCTTCCGCGCTGGTGACGGCGGCGGCGACCCACACCGTCGCCCACGCGGCCGCGATGGCGCCCAGCAGCGACGGCAAGCGATAGGTCCAGATGCGATTGTCGGTGCCCATGCCCACCAGCTTGGTGGCGGCGGTCTGCAACCAGTAGATCCCCACCGGTTTCTTGTAGCGGGGGACATGGCCGAAGCGGATATCCACCCAGTTGCCGCTTTCCACCATCTGGCGGGAGGACTGGGCAAAGCGGCTTTCATCCCGGTCCAGCGCCGGCAGGCTCAGGATGCCGGGCAGCCAAAGCAGCAGCCCCAGGACGGCCAGCAGGGTCTTGGGGCGGCGGGCCAGCACGGCCAGCCAGCGGGGCAGCGCGGGCGGCTCCGCCAAAGCCGGGCTTTCCGCCGGGATTTCCTCCGAAATATCCGTGACTTCCGAGTCGGTCATGCCAGGGAACTATGTCGGTCCCGCCTCTATGTTGCAAAGACCGGGGCGGGTATAAGGCCCCCTTTCCAAGGTCTGCAAGGGGCTCAAAAGGCATGTCGGTCGCGGTTTCCGCTGTGATCCCGGTGAAGGACGAGGCGGGCAATGTCGCCCCCCTGGCCCGCGAGATTGCCGCCGGGCTGGCCGGCGAGGCCCATGAGATCATCTTTGTCGATGACGGCTCGACCGACGGCACCGCCCAGGCGCTGGCGGCCCTGAAGGCCGAACTGCCCCAGCTTCGGGTCCTGCGCCATGACCGCAATTTGGGCCAGAGCCGGGGCATCCGCAGCGGCGTGGCCGCGGCGCGGGGCGACACCATCATCACCCTGGACGGCGACGGCCAGAACGATCCCGCCGACATTCCCAAGCTGCTGGCCCTGCTGCGTGCCGATCCGGCGCTGGGCATGGTTTCGGGGGTGCGGGTCAAGCGCAAGGACACCGCCAGCCGCCGTATCGCTTCGCGCCTGGGCAACCGTTTCCGCAATTTCATGCTGGGCGACGGCGCCAGCGATACCGGCTGCGGGCTGAAGGCGTTCCGCCGCGACGCCTTCCTGGCGCTTCCCTATTTCGATCACATGCACCGCTTCTTGATCGCGCTGGTGCAGCGCGAGGGCTGGAAAGTCGCCTATGCGCCGGTCAACCACCGCCCGCGCCTGACGGGTGCATCCAAATACACCAACTTCGGCCGCATGCTGGTCAGCGTGCATGACCTTCTGGGCGTGCGCTGGCTGCAGCGGCGCTATCGCGGCCGGGCCCATATCGAGGAATTGTAATTCGATGAGCTTCCTTCACCATCTCTATGCCAACGCCATGGCGAACCCGTACGATACGCTGTGGACGGCGATCGGCTTTGGTGGCCAGGCAGTGTTCGGAATCCGCTTCCTGATCCAGTGGTGGTACAGCGAAAAGGCGGGCCACAGCGTCATCCCCCTCGCCTTCTGGTATGCCAGCATCGCCGGCGGCGTGGTGCTGTTCCTGTACGCGGTGCACATCCAGGCCTGGCCGCTGGTGCTGGGCCAGGCGCTGCCGCTGCCGATCTATATTCGCAATCTCTACATGATCTATCGCGACCGCCGCACCACGGGCTGATAGTCTGGCGGGGCTTGAAAGGGATTCGATGCTGCGCGCCTTTCCGATGATTTTGCTGGCGGTCATCGCCTATAACCTGCTGGTGTTCGGCGGCGGTGCGTCCGGCCATGACGTGAACGCGCTGCTGGGCCAGGCGGTCAGCATCAAGGTGGTGTCGGGCGATCTGTGGAAGATCACCCTGGGCGACGGCTTTGTGGCGGCGGCCATGGCTCTTTTGTTCATCGAGACCGTCAAGGCGACCAACACCGGCCGTCGCGAGATCATCAATCACGCCCTGTCGGTGCTGACTTTCATGGGCGCGGTGGTGGAATTTCTGGTGCTGAAGGGTTTTGGGACTTCGACCTTCTTCTTCATCACCGCCATGAGCCTGTTCGACGTGGTGGCGGGCTACACCATCTCGATCATTGCGGCGCGGCGCGACATGAGCGTGATCCCGCACGAGGATCATTAGGCGCCAAAAAGCCTTTTGCGGGAATGGCTTGGACGGCCCTTGCGGCCTTGGACCGGGCCGTGTATTCCCCCTTTTCCAGTGCGGACAGGTGGCCGAGTGGTTGAAGGCGCACGCCTGGAAAGTGTGTAACGGTGAAAGCCGTTCGAGGGTTCGAATCCCTCTCTGTCCGCCAATAAAAAAGGCCCCCAATTGCGGGGCCTTTTTTATTGGCGGATGGAGGGAGGTGGACGGACCCTTGTTCGACAAAATCGGCAACAGCCGATTTTGGGCGGCGCGCACAGCGCGCCGATCCGAGCGTCAGCGAGGACGAGGAACATGCCTTGAGCATGTTCCGAGCAATCCCGACCTGTGCACTGGCCGGGATTCTGTTCCCGACTTATAAGGCTACCTAGAATTGAATGAACATTGGGTGGAAACAGACGGGCTTACCCATGGCAAACGAAACTGCAACCTGCATTTTCTGCGGGACAACTCCCACCACGAGGGAACACGTGTTCCCGCGCTGGAGCCATCGCCATCTCGGCCCACGCCAAAACCTACGCATCAAGTCTTTTCAAGGCGTGCAATTCTACGATCACAGCGTCTCGCGTGTATTCAAAATGCACGGCCAAATGCGCGATTGGCAGATCAAATGTGTGTGCGGCGGAACTGACCGATCCTGCAACAGCGGTTGGATGAAGGCGCTCGAAGACAAGGCGCAGCCGATCCTTACGCATCTGATCCTAGGTCATCAAAAGCGCATCAGTTCGCAGGAACAATCGATCATCGCGGCTTGGGCAGCGCTCAAGGCTATGGTGGCTGAAAACACGCAAGGCGGCTTCGTCACAACACACCACATGCAACGCAAATACCTTGCCAAACATTCGGTGGCACCGAAATTGGGTTGGGGGATTTGGATCGGACATTACGAGCGGCATGACTGGTTACCGGAATGGGTATCACGGCCATTCTTGCTGCTACCCGATGCTGTGGTGAAAAGAAAGAAAAGCCGCGTCGCCACATATTTCAACAGCAACACCTCAACCCAGGTAATCGGCAAGCTGTTTATCCAGACTATCAGGTCGCTAATGCCAGACCTGATTGGACGGTGGCGCTGGAGCACGCCTGATGGCGGCGTTCTGTTTCGCATCTGGCCACCTTCCCAATTTAGTATTGCTTGGCCTTCTCGCGCATTGAGCGACAGGGATGCGGACTACGCTGCCGCAGCATTTGGCAATTTTGTCCTCGACACCGGAAAGAAGGCCGTGGCGGCAGCAAAAGCGATCGCTGCGCCCAGCGGTGTGGCGTAGGACCTGAGCGCTCTCACAGGATTTGTCTCCCCTCCCCGCCCGTGCTTCACTCCCTCCAAGCCTCCCTGAGAGAGGCCACCACCCGGGGGACTGCACCACATGCCCAAATTACGATGGACCATGATGTTCATGGGGTGCGCGGCCAACGCGATCAACTATATCGACCGCGCCAACCTGGCCGTCGCGGCGACCAGCATCCGGTCCGAATTCGGCATCAGCCCCGCCATCATGGGCGTGGTCTTCGGCGCCTTCTTCTGGACCTATGCCATCATGCAGCTGCCGTTCGGCTGGTTCATCGACAAGGTCGGTGCGCGCATCGCCCTGGCTGCCGCAGTGACCTGGTGGTCGCTGTCGACCATGCTGGTCGCCACCACGCGCAGCGTGACCGGCCTGCTGGGATTGCGGCTGCTGCTGGGCGTGGGCGAAGCCGGCGCCTATCCCAGCGGCGCCAAGATCAACATGGACTGGTTCCCCGCCAAAGAGCGCGCCATGGCCGCCAGCATCTTCGACAGCGGCAGCCGCATCGGCAACGTGCTGTCGCTGCCGCTGGTGACCATGCTGATCATCGCCTGGGGGTGGCGCGTCTCCTTCTTCGTCACCGGCGCACTGGGCCTGGTCTGGTCGGTCATCTGGCTGTTCATGTACCGCCGGCCGGAAGAGCATCCGAAGGTGACGCCACAGGAACTGGCCACGCTCCAGGCCGCACGCGGCGTGCCCAAGACCGAGGTCAAGGTGCCGTGGCTATCCTTGTTCGGCTATCGCAACATCTGGGGGATGATGATCGGGTTTTTCTGCCTCAACTTCGTGATCTATTTTTTCATCACATGGTTTCCCACCTACCTGATTCAGGCGCGCGGCTTCTCGCTGGCGCAGTTGGGGACCCTGGGCCTGCTGCCGGGACTGGTTTCGATTCCGTGCGGCTGGCTGGGCGGCTTTGCCTCCGACGCGCTGTATCGCCGGGGCTGGAGCCTGACGGCGGCGCGCAAGACCTGTCTGGTCGGCGGCATGCTGACCTCGTCGGTCATCACCTTCTCGGTGTTCGCGCCCAACGTCTATGTCGCGCTGGCCTTCTTCGCCATCGCCTATGGCGCGCTGGCCTTCACCGCCGCCAGCATCTGGGCCCTGCCGGGGGATGTGGCGCCCTCGCCCGCCCATGTCGCCTCCATCGGCGGCATCCAGAACTTCGCGGCCAACATCGCCGGCATCATCACCACCAGCTTCACCGGCGTGATGCTGGCCATTACCGGCGGGTCCTTTGTGGTGCCGCTGATGACGGCGGGCGGCATTTGCATCCTGGGCGCGGCGGTTTACATGTTTGTGATCGAAGACATCGCCCCGCTGGAAGCCAGAGCCTGAGCCCATGAAGATCGTCAATTACGCCGGATTCCGCGACGCGGCCAAGAAGCGCCTGCCCCACTTCCTGTTCGAGTATATCGACGGCGGCAGCTATGACGAGCATACGCTGCGCCGCAATGTGAATGACTTCAAAAAGGTGACCTTGCGCCAGAAGGTGCTGCGCGATGTCTCGAACATCAACACATCCGTCCAGCTGTTCGGGCGTGACATGGCGCTGCCCATCGCGCTGGCGCCCATCGGCATTGCCGGCTTCTATCGCCGCCGGGGCGAGACGCAAGCTGTGCGCGCCGCGGAATCCGCCGGCATCCCCATCGTGCTGTCCACCATGTCCTGCTGCCCGGTCGAGGAAGTGCGCGCCGCGTCGAAAGCGCCCTTCTGGATGCAGCTCTACATGATCCGCGACCGCGGTTTCATGACCGATTTCCTGAAGCGGATGGAAACAGCGGGCATCGACACGCTGTTCCTGACCGTGGACCTGGCCATCAACGGCATCCGCTACCGCGACCGCATCGGCGGGCTGGCCGGATCGCAAAGCCTGATCAAGCGGCCGGGCCGGCTGTTCGACATATTGTTCCATCCCGGCTGGGCATGGGATGTGGGCATCAACGGGCGGCCGCTGATCATCGGCAATGTCGCGCCCGCCATGCCGAACGGCGCGGGACTGGTGCAGTTCCAGGCCTGGGTGGCGCGCAATTTCGATCCGTCCGTCACCTACAAGGACATCGCCTGGCTGCGCCAGCACTGGAAGGGCAAGCTGGTCCTGAAGGGCATCACCGATCCGGGCGACGCCAAGCAAGCTCTGGACGAAGGCATGGACGGCATCGTGGTCTCCAACCATGGCGGACGCCAGTTGGACGGTTCGCTGTCCAGCATCGCCGCGCTGCCGGCGGTGCGCGACGCGGTGCAGGGCAAGATGACCATCATGCTGGATGGCGGCATCCGTTCGGGGCTGGACGTGCTGCGGGCGATGGCGCTGGGCGCGGACGGCGTGCTGCTGGGCCGGGCCTGGGCTTACGCGCTGGCGGCGCGTGGCGAGGCGGGCGTGGCCTCCATGCTGGCCATCATCAAGGAAGAGCTGGAAGTGGCGATGGCCCTGACCGGCCAGAACGATGTGCGCAAGCTGGACAGCGATCTGGCGCTGACCCAGCCGTGAAAGACCTGCGCGTCCTGGTGACGGCGGGCGCGGCGGGCATCGGCCAGGCGATCACCACCGCGCTGGCCCAGGCCGGCGCGCGGGTTCATATCTGCGATGTCGCGCCGGTGGGCGCAATGCCCGGTGTTTCGTTCACCCGCGCCGATGTGTCCAGCGAGGCCGATGTCGACCGGCTGTTCGAAGATGTGCGCAGCAAGCTGGGCGGTCTGGATGTGCTGGTGAACAATGCCGGCATCGCCGGGCCGACGGGCAAGATCGAAGACATCACCCTGGAAGACTGGCGCCGCACCCTGGACGTGGACCTGACGGGCCAGTTCCTTTGCGCCCGCCGTGCCGTGCCGATGCTGAAAGAGGCCGGCGGCGGCTGCATCATCAACATGTCCTCGGCGGCAGGGCGCTTCGGCTATGCCTTCCGCACACCCTATGCCGCCGCCAAGTGGGGCGTCATCGGCCTGACGCAAAGCCTGGCCAAGGAGCTGGGGCCGTCCAACATCCGCGTCAACGCCATCCTGCCTGGGGTCATCAAGGGCCCGCGCATGGAAAAGGTCATCCGTGATCGCGCCGAGCAGACCGGTGTGGCGTTCGAGGCGATGGAAAAACAGTATCTGGACCGCATCTCGCTGCGGCGCATGACCGGCCCGGAAGACGTCGCCGCCATGGTGGTTTTCCTGGTGTCGGACGCGGGGCGCAACATCTCGGGCCAGTCGCTGGGTGTCGATGGCAATGTCGAGTCCTTATAAGCTGTGAGTGCCCTTGGGCGCGGCTGGACAGGCTGACGGAATCGGTACGGGATCGCCGCGCCGCCGGAACAAGGATGCCCAGAATGCTCACCCGCCGCCGCACGCTCGCCAATCTTCTGGGACCCGCCGCCGCTTTCGGGCTGGCTGCCACCCTGCCCGCCCGCGGCCAGGACGCCGCGCTGGGCACACGCGAGAAAATCCGCGTCACCAAGATCGAAACTTTCGTGCTGAAGAACAGCTGGGTGTTCGTGAAGATCAGCACCGATGCCGGGATCACCGGCTGGGGCGAGATGCTGAAGGACGACGCCAAGGCCTGCGCCGCCGGCGCGCTGGAAGTGGGCCATTACCTGATCGGCCAGGACCCTACCCGCGTCAGCTTCCACTGGCAGGCGATCGCGCGCGGCGCTTTTTATCGCGGCGGCCCGGTCAAGACCGCCATCTCCTCGGGCATCGACCAGGCGCTGTGGGACATCACCGGCAAGGTCTATGGCTTGCCGATCTACAAGCTGATGGGCGGCCCGACCCGCGACCGCATCCGCGTTTATGGTCAGGTCGGCAAGAATGGCGTCAACGCCATGAAGGTGATCTTGTCGGACACTGCCGGCCGCAATCCCTTCAAGTATAATGAAGGCGACAAGTTCGTTTCCGAAGCGACCGAACGTTTCGCCGCCCTGCGCAAGAAGATGGGCCCAGATGTGGACATCGGCGTGGAATTCCATGGCGCGGTGCAGCCTTCCACCTCCATCCGGCTGATGGCGGCGCTGGAGCCTCACAGCCCCTGGTTCTATGAAGAAGTGGTGCAGCCGCTGAACGTGGACCTGATGGCGGAGCTGGCCAGGAAGACATCGGTGCCGCTGGCCACCGGCGAGCGCATCTTCACCAAATGGGGTTTCCGCGAAATCCTGGAGAAGAAGGCCGCCATGATCCTGCAGCCGGACGTCTGCTATGCCGGCGGCATCACCGAGCTGAAGATCATCGCCGGCATGGCCGAGGCCTATTACGCCCCGATCGCGCCGCACAATCCGCAAGGGCCCTGTTCGCTGGCGGCCAGCATGCAGATTGCCGCCTCGATCCCGAACTTCCTGATCCAGGAACGCGGCGACAATGAATATTCCGATCTTCTGGCCAAGCCGCTGCCACAGATCGTCAACGGCCACCGTCCGCTGCTGACCGAACCGGGCCTGGGCATCACCATCGACGAGAACAAGCTGATGGCCCAGGTCGGGGAACCCCGGCCCTACCTGCCCAAGTTCGATCCCGATGACGGCTCGGTGGTGGACTGGTAGCTAGCGCCGCTCGGCCGTCCAGCCGGTATCCAGCGGCTTCCTGGGATCGGCCGTGATGTGCAGCACCGCACAGTGGTGATAGGTGAACTGACCAGGATTGTTCACGGTGTGCTGCTCCATGAACTGGGCGACCTGAAGCGTGCAGCTCTTGCAGTTGATGTTGGGCACGGCGACATCGGTCTCGAACGGCATGTCGGTCTTGGCCGTGTGCACGAACAGACCGTCCGCCAGCACCGGCGGCGCCACCGGGCTCATCACCGCACCGGACACCGACACGACCACGCCCTTTTCGTTGGTCATGGTCTCGGCCTTGGGATCGACCGGCAGTTCGGTGGGCGAATTGACCGCCAGCGCGATGCGATAGTGACCGGGGTGATAGACCGTTTCCTGCACCTTCACATGCAGCGCGGTGCCCCCCTTCACGTCGGTCACCGCATAGGTGGGCTTTCCGAAATCGGCATTGGTGCCGCCGCAGGGCGCGGCCTTTTGCGGATCACCCAGCTGGTTCTCTTCGATCCATGACGCAGGCGCCAGCAGCCGGAAATGCGCCTGGCTGGCGGCCGGCATCAGAACCAGGGCCAATGCCGCAAAACCCAAAAATTTCTTCATGACCGTGGCCCCGTGATTTGCGGGCGCACCCTAGCCAGCGCCCCAGCAAGCGTCAAAGATGCTATTGTGACACGTCCTTCAGGGTGCCGGTCTTGGACTTCAATCTTCCCTATCCGCAGCAGGTCGGACTAACCGACGAAGACGACAAGGGCTATGTCTTCCGCCGCTGTCCCGGCAACCAGCGGCTTTATACCTATGACCTGGACACGCCGCTGCGCACCGCCTGCAACGACGCGTGCCAGACAAGCTGGACGCCGGTGCCCGCCGCGCCCACGGCCAAGCCGCTGGGCCAATGGACCATCATCCGGGGCGACAATGGCCATGGCCAATGGGCCTATCGCGGCAAGCCGGTCTACACGATGCTGAATGATCCGCCTTACGCGCCCAAGGGCGACGGGCGAGAAGACGGCAAGTGGCACCTGCTGCCGTACGAGAAATAGCTACCGCACCGGATACTCGGTAAAGACGAAATCGGTCTTGGACGCGGCCTGGTGACAGGCCGTGCCGCAATTGGGACCCTTGCCCAGCGGCGAGAAGGTGGCGGTCTTGGTGTCGTAGTTGAACTGCGAGAAGCCCCAATGATCGGGGCCGGTGAAGCGCTTGCTGTCGCGCACCATGGTGTCGATGTCGTGCAGCGTATCGGGCGCCTGGACCGGGAACGTGTCCGAGAACTTTTTCGAGTTCCAGTGGATCTTCACCATCTTGGCGCCGTCGGGAAACGGCTTGCCGTTGCCGGGCACGCCGGATTTGTAAGCCGCGATCATGGCCGGATTGCCCAGGATCACATCAATGATGCCTTCATGCCCGCTGACGGAAATCATCTGCCAGGTCTCATAGC
>CANBZE010000011.1 GCA_947373775.1 Alphaproteobacteria bacterium | reverse complement strand
CGTTCTGGGTGAACTTGTCGGTGAGGTAGAGCGCGATGGCGCTGGATTCGAACACCAGCGTGTCGCCGTCCTTCAGCGCCGGCGACTTGCCGTGGGGATGGGGATTTTCCGGATCGACGCCGCCGCTGCCGTCGGGGCGGCGGATATTGGCGATGCGATGGATCTCATAGGGCGCGCCCAACTCTTCCAGCAGGAAGATGAAGCGCGAGGAGCGGGTGCGGGGATGGTGGTAGAGTGTGAGCATAGGCGAAGGCTATTGCCTTGCGGCGAGGGCGTAAAGCCTGAGCGCGCTGGCAAGAGGCCGAGCGCCGCGCGATGCGTCAATCTGGGCCACCAGCGCCGCCAGGCTGATGCGCTGTTGTTGGGCAGTTTGGTCGATCACCGCCCAGAACTCCGCCTCCAGCGCAACGCTGGTGCGATGTCCCGACAGGGAGAAGGAACGCTTTTTCAGGCTCATCGAATGGCCCGCCAGTCCAGGATGTCCAGTTCCTTTACCAGCTTGGCGCCGCCGGGGCGGGGCGGGATCAGCACTTTGGGCCGTTTCAGATTTGTGACGGCGCCGGCCGCGATCACGGCATTGCGGTCGGTCCAGCCATCGGTATCCAGCAGCCGCACCCGGCCCCATTGACGGCGCAAGGCGCGGACCAGGTCATCGGGCGTGTCGTCATCATCATCCGCCACGATCACGTTCATCAGGAACAGGCTGCCCACCGGCTTCATCCGCGACTTGGCCAGCTTGAAGAAGGAAGGCTGCATGAAGGCTTCCGGCATGCCGCCTTCGCCGAACGCATCCAGCACCAGCGCGTCGTGGCGCTGGCGGTTTGCCTTCAGATATTCGATGCCGTCCGCGACATGGCAGGTGACGGCCTCGGGCAGGTGGAAATACTTGCGGGCGATGTCGAAGCTGAACTTGTGCAGGTCCACCACCGTGACCTGGACATTGCTGCGCACCAGCATGGTGGCCAGGGTGCCGCCGCCGCAGCCGATCATCAGCACGTCGCGCACGCCGGCCTGCATCAGGAAGAAATACATGGCGTGGATATAATCGGCCGTGGACACGCCATGCGCGTCGGCCGCGCTCTGGTGATATTCCTTCTGCCAGTAGCTGACCTTGCCGGTACGGCTGTCCTGGATGATGTAATGGCCGGGCGCGGGGATAATGCGGTTGGTGGGCATCAGGAAAGCCGCTTCATGAAATAGACGGTGGCATGGCCCAGCGGGTAATCGGGGATGGTGCCGAAGGCGGTGTAACCTTGCTTCTCGTAAAAGCCGGGCGCCTGGAAAGTGCCGGTATGCAGCCACATTCCGATGCAGCCACGCTTGCGGGCGATCGCTTCAGCTTTTTCCAGCAATTCGGTGCCCAGGCCCTGGCCGCGGAATTCTTCGGGCACCACCAGCAGGTCCACGAACATCCAGCCGGCGACGGAGACACCCCACAGCCCGCCTGTCATCGTGTCATCGGTGCCGCGCAGGGTGATGGCCAGTTGCTCGGCCTTAATCGGCCCGACATGGCTTTCATTGTAGGCACGCAGAGGCTTGAGAATGGCGTCGCGCAAACCCGGATCGGGCGCCTCGTCGATATCGATCCGTGGCTTCATGGCCGGGAAGATGGAGCCCGCACCCAGAAGATGCAAGCTCACTTCCAATAGTCGGGAAGGCCCGGCTTGGTCGCGGCTGCGATGGCGATGGCATCTGCGCCATCCGCGCCCCCGGCTTTCAGCGCATCATACAGCTGCCGGTACAGCTTGTCCTTGGTGTCCGGCGACAGCGACTCGAAGGCGGTGCTGTAGATCATGTAGCTCAGGGGATAACGGAACAACCGGTGACTGAGATCGAAGCTGCGCAAGGTGCGGCCCTTGCCATCAAAGGGACCGCGCCTGGTGAAGTCTGCGGTGAAACCGGAATTGCCGCTGATCGGGCCGGGCAGGGGCACCTCGCTGGCGAAAGTCATGTAGGCGACCAGATCGACCAGTCCGGCATCCGAATATTGCTTGTTCAGCACAAACACGCGGTTGGTGAAGCCGGTCTGATGCTCCAGGGTCATCAGCGCCACGATATCGCTGGTGGGTTTCAACGCATGCACCGGATCAAAGCGGTCCGACAGGCCGGCCAGCGTCGGGCCACCCTCCGCCGGCAGTTCATAGGGCTTGTCGGGATCTGGCGCGGTGATGTTGCCCAGGTGGCGCATGTTTTCGGTCTTGCCGGTGATGTACCAGCCGCCCCAGCGATCCTCGAAGGCGCGCGTCTGGTCGGTCACGTCGAAGGGATGGGCGGGATTGGGGATCTGCGGCATGCCGTCGGCGGTGGCGATGATATTGGCCACGATCCAGCCCGGTGCCACATTGTTGACCATGCCATGGCAGACCGCGCAGCGCGCGCTTTCTTCCACCAGCTTGGGCGTGCCCGATCCTTTGGCATCAGGCGCATTGTTATCCAGCGTGTAGAAAACAATGCCGCCGCGCCGGTCGTTGGCGATGATCTCGATCAACCCGCCCGGATGCACTGCGCCCACCGCCACATCGTCGTTGAAATAAAGGGTGCGCGGTGTTTTGGGGGTAATGCGGTCGAACTGCAGGCTGGAACTGGTGAAGGGCAGAACCTGGGACTCGGGCGAGAGTTTGAGCGCCTTCAGCACGCTTTCCAGATAGCCATGGCCGTCCGCCGCATAAGCCAGTTTGACCTCGCCTTTGGCCAGCTTGGCTTCCAGCGCCGCCACCGCGTTGGTGGTGTCCGGTTCATTGTCGGCGCGCGCCATCGCGATCGCCGCTGCGGCCAGCGGCAGTATAAGCAACAGCCGTGTCTTCATCCGGCGTGGGATATCACTTCGGCGCGATCATGTCTTCGGGTTTCACCACGGCGTTGAATTCCGCCTCAGTGACGTAGCCGCCGCCGACCGCTTCTTCCTTCAAGGTGGTGCCGTTCTTGTGCGCGGTCTTGGCGATCTTGGCGGCATTGTCATAGCCGATCTTGGGGGCCAGCGCCGTCACCAGCATCAGCGAACGTTCCAGTCCCGCCTTGATGTTGTCGCGGCGCGGCTCGATGCCGACCACGCAATTGTCGGTGAAGCTGACCGCAGCGTCCGCCATCAGGCGCACCGACTGCAGGAAGTTATAGGCCATCACCGGGTTGTAGACGTTGAGTTCGAAATGGCCCTGGCTGTCGGCAAAGGTCAGCGCGGCATTGTTGCCGAAGATCTGGACGCAGACCTGGGTCAGCGCCTCGCACTGGGTGGGATTGACCTTGCCCGGCATGATCGACGAACCGGGCTCGTTTTCCGGCAGCGCCAGTTCGCCCAGGCCCGAGCGCGGACCCGAACCCAGCAACCGGATGTCGTTGGCGATCTTGAACAGGCTGGCGGCCACCGTGTTGATGGCGCCGTGGCTGAACACCATGGCGTCATGGGCGGCCAGGGCCTCGAACTTGTTGGGCGCGGTGGTGAAACCCATGCCGGTGATCTTGGCGATCTTGTCGGCCACCATTTTGTCGAAGCCGATGGGAGCGTTCAGCCCGGTGCCCACGGCGGTGCCGCCCTGGGCCAGTTCCATCAGCTTGGGCATGGTCTGTTCGATGCGGGCAATGCCGTTGGCGACCTGGGTGGCATAACCGGAGAATTCCTGGCCCAGGGTGATGGGGGTGGCGTCCTGGGTATGGGTGCGCCCGATCTTGATGATGTCCTTCCAGGCGGTGACTTTCGCAGCCAGCGCGGTGTGCAGATGCTTGAGCGCGGGCAGCAGCCGGTGCTGGATTTCCTCGGCGCAGGCAATGTGCATGGCCGTGGGATAGGTGTCGTTGGACGACTGGCTCATATTGACGTGATCGTTGGGATGGACCGGCTTCTTGGTGCCCATCGTTCCGCCCATCATTTCGATGGCGCGGTTGGAGATCACTTCATTGGCGTTCATGTTGGACTGGGTGCCCGATCCGGTCTGCCACACCACCAGCGGGAAATGCTCGTCCAGCTTGCCATCGATGACTTCCTGGGCGGCCTTGATGATGGTCTCGCCGATGGTCTTGTCGAGCCCGCTCAGCGCCATGTTGGTCTCGGCGGCGGCGCGCTTGACGATGCCCAGCGCCCGGATGACCGGGGCGGGCTGCTTTTCCCAGCCGATCTTGAAGTTGCCCAGGCTGCGCTGGGCCTGCGCGCCCCAATAGCGGCTGTCGTCAACCTCAATGGGGCCGAAAGTGTCTGTTTCGGTGCGGGTCTTGGTCATGATCGGGTCTTTCGAAATGGATTATTTTTTACGAAATGAATCCAGGCTGACCACCTCGCCCGGCTTCTCGCCGGCGGCGGTGGGCGCGGCCTTGGCCGCCTCGGGCGCTTCGGCCTCGGCGGTCGGTTCCGGCATATTGGTCGGCACCATAACGGGGCCGGTGGCGGGCTTGGCGACATCGCCCTCGGCGCGGAACTGCAGCCCGAACTGCACACCGGGGTCGAAAAAGGCGGTCAGGGCATTGAAGGGAATATGCAGCGGCGCCGGCAGCTTCTTGAAGGTCAACGTCACCTCGAAATAATCGTCCTTCACCTTCAGCGCCCAATACTGGTGCTGGATGATGATGGTCATTTCGTCGGGATACTGCTCCTTCAGGAAGTCGGGAATGTCCACACCGTCAGCATGGGTCTTGAAGGTCAGGTAGAAATGATGCGCGCCGATCAGGCCGGACTTTTCGATGCGTCGCAACGCGTCGCGCACGACGCCGCGCAGCGCCGAGTCGGTAAGAGCCTGATAACCGATAAAGTCTTTTGCCATATGCCTTCGGAGACTAAGCGCCGCATGGGTGGAGTCAATTGCGGCAGGGGGCCTGGGCCGCCCGCGCAGGGCCATTTTGACGCAATTGCGAGGAAAACGGAACCGGACCGGCGTAAACGCCGTTGTGAATAGGCCGTGCCAATAACCCCCGGGAATCCTGTCATGAAAATTGCGCAGATCGCCCCCCTGGTGGAAAGCGTGCCGCCCACCCTGTATGGCGGTACCGAACAGGTGGTGTAACCGGTGGCCTGCGCCACCGCGGCGCGCACACCGAAGTCGCTATCGTTTCTCGCCGTGGCGATATCTCGATCAAGATTACACAGTAGGGAAAATGGTGGGTGCTTCTGTCGTCTCGCCGCTGTCGCGGCTCGCTAGCGCCAGCTTTTCTAATTCGCTTCGCTCATAAGAAAAGCTAGGCGTGCCCGGTAGCAGAAGGTAGTGGGGGGTTTCTGTTGCCCGGTACCCCCCGAACCGCGCTTGGCTAACCGAAGTTAGGCAGCGAGGGCCATTTCATTATCGTTGGCACCTAAACAATAGTCCGATGACGGCGGAACCATACCGGGCAAAAGAACTGCCTTTACACATCCGTCGATCCTGTTTCGCCCCCACAAAAACCCATCCGCAGATGGGCTTATGGTGGAGGCGCCGGGTACCGCCCCCGGGTCCGGCCTGCTTATTACACAGTCGTTTATCGCCATAGTCTGCCGGGCGAACCCGGCGAGCCCGCTGAATATAGGCGCTGGGGGTTAAGAATTGAAGGGCGGAACCGGCTTGACTCCCGCGCGTCGGGCGGGCATCGGGCTGAAAATGAAAGCCATTTACGCCAGCGAAGGCGAAATCACTCATCTTGGCGAAGGGCTGATGGCCTGCAGCCTGACGAAGGAGGAATGGACACACGCCGCCCATTTCGCCGCGGCGCTATGGCTGATGCGCTATCGCACCGATCTGGCGCCGGCGACGGTCATGCCGGGGCTGATCCGGGCCTTCAATGAATCCACCGGCGGGGTGAACAGCGACACCGCCGGCTATCACGAGACCATCACCCAAGCCTCGCTGCGCGCGGCGCGCGGGGTGTTCGACAGCTTCCCCGCCGATGTGCCGGTGTACCGGATCGTCAATGCTCTGATGGGGACCAACTTCGCCAACCCCAACTGGCTGCTGGAATATTGGTCGCGCGAGCGGCTGATGTCGGTGGATGCGCGTCACGCATGGCTGGAACCAGACCTCAAGCCTCTGCCATTCTAGGGCGAATCCGGTAGAATTTCCCCATGCAGCAATATCTGGACCTTCTGAGGCTGGCCCGCGACACGGGCGTTGAAAAGCGCGACCGCACCGGTACCGGCACGCGCTCGATCTTCGGCCATCAGATGCGCTTCAACCTGGCCGATGGTTTCCCGCTGGTCACCACCAAGAAGGTGCATCTGAAGTCCATTATCTATGAACTGCTGTGGTTCCTGCGCGGTGAAACCAATGTCCACTGGCTGCAGGAGCACGGCGTCAGCATCTGGGACGAATGGGCCGACGCCAATGGCGAACTGGGCCCGGTCTATGGCTATCAGTGGCGCAGCTGGCCGACCCGCACCGATGGCACCATCGACCAAATCTCCAATCTGATCCGCGACATCAAGAACAATCCGGACTCGCGCCGGTTGATCGTCACCGCCTGGAATCCGGCGGATGTGCCCAAGATGGCGCTGCCGCCCTGCCACTGCCTGTTCCAGTTCTATGTCGCGGACGGCAAGCTGTCGTGCCAGCTCTACCAGCGCTCCGCCGATATTTTTCTGGGCGTGCCGTTCAACATCGCATCCTACGCGCTGCTCACCATGATGGTGGCGCAGGTGACCGGGCTGAAGCTGGGCGACTTCGTGCACAGTTTCGGGGACGCGCACCTCTATCTGAACCATCTGGATCAGGCGGATGAACAGCTGGGGCGCCAGCCCTATCCCCTGCCGGTGATGAAGTTGAATCCCGATGTGAAGGACATCTTCGGCTTCAAATACGAGGATTTCACCCTGGAAAATTACCAGGCTCATGCCGGGATCAAGGCGCCGATTGCGGTTTGATTTGTCGGCGAACTATCTCAATTCGGCGGCTTGCTCATATTCAAAATCATAAAGCGGGAGCTTGGATCACATTCTTGCTTGCACCAAATTGCCCAAGCATGTGTTCCATAGTCGAAAAAATAGAGCTTTAGTGTTGCTCCAGATACTGAAGCCAGATCGAGGCGATAGCCGTCAGGTTTTTTAGGGTCTGGCCCAAAGCCCTTGTTATAGACGGTGTAGGCCGATTGAAATTCATCGCCTTCAACTTTGTTCATCTCAATTCTGGCGAAATAAGATTGATTTCCCAATGCCGTAGGATTCGTCTGGACCATCTGCGACGGTATAAACACCGGCGAGTAGGCACCGGGATTGGACCATATCCAGCCTTCTTGATTTGAGATTATGTGTCCATATGGTGTGCACACCAAAGCGCCCCATTTTGCTAGGGGTTGTGGCAATGTCATGACGGCGGCAGCAGGCGTTCCGGCGCAATCGTAAGCGTGTGCTTCGGGTATGAACGCGCCCGATCCGAGAATGAAAATCGCCAGAGTGAAAAGCAATTTCACAAGCCGTCGCTTGGCCATCGTTATGTCGTCTGCTTTTCGTAAGGCCCGCGCTTTGCCATTGAAGCCTCAAGAGATTTTGGCCATTGCCACTATATATTTGGCGGCTGAATTGACAAACTCGGGGCCGGGCTTAAAAGACCGCTCACAAGGAGATTTCCATGGCAACCGCAGACGTTCAGGGCAAGGAAGAGACCAAGCTGGCCAATGGCGGCGGGGCGTTTCCGTTCTGGGTTTCGGTCGTCATCGTCGGCGGCCTGTTCGCGGGCCTGGTCGCCATCGTCTATGGCGTGATCCAGCTCTTCTCCTAGCCGCTTTCGCTTCCAGCCGGTTCCGGTCTAGCCTTCCGTCAAAACGGAGGGACCCATGAAGTTTGCCATCCTGCTCGCATTGGCTTTGGCCACGTTGCCCGCTGCGGCCCAGATCGTCCATCATCCCGCCACCAAGGACGATGCCCGTCCCAACGATCCCAAGGTGCCGGACTCCTACACTCTGGCCGGGCGCTTCGACCGGGTGCTGGTGATCCGCGCGAAGAACAAGACCGACCTGCTCACCGAGATGGAGAAACAGGTCAAGGCGCAGAACATCAAGAATGCGGTGATCCTGTCCGGCATCGGCTCGGTGCGCGGCTACCGCTTCCACAATGTGGCGGGGCGCGATTACCCGGTGCCCGACATGTTCGTCAGCGCCCCCAACACCCCGGCCGACTTCATCGGCATGAACGGCTATGTCGTGAACGGCGTCATCCACGCGCACATCATCCTGGCGCTGGGCGACAACAAGGGCACCACCGTTTCCGGCCATTTGGAGAAAGGCACCGAAGTGCTGACCTTCGCCATCGTCACCCTGGGTGTGATGAACACCGATCTGGGCCGCGTGGACGACATGACGTATCGCTGAGTGGTCCTAGAAATTTTCTATAGCTAACCCAATCTCTCCATGGGCGGGCTTGACCCGCCCATCCAGGGTAACAAGCACCATGTCTGTAACTCTGGATGGCCGGCTCGGAGGCCGGCCATGGAGGGTTGAGATGTGCGGTTTAGTTTTTCGGAAGCGCGAACACCATCACGCTGTCGCCGCCGGCCGGGCTGGCCAGATACGACCCGCCCGTCGCCACCACCGCCACATATTGCCGTCCGTCCTTGCCCTGATAGGTGACGGGCGTGGCATGGGCGGAATAGTCCAGTTTGGTGGTCCACAATTCCTTGCCGGTCTTGCTGTCAAAGGCGCGGAAGCGCTGGTCGTCGGTGCCGCCGATGAACGTCACGCCGCCGGCCGTCACAATCGGCCCGCCATTGCTGGGACGCCCCGTGTCCTTCTTGCCTTCGGGCAATATGTCCGAGATGCCCAGCCGCACCTGCCAGGCGATGTCGCCGGTATTGACGTTGACGGCGGTGAGCTGGCCCCAGGGCGGGGTCTGGCAATACAGATGCGTCTTGGCATCCCAGAAGCGGCCGGAGGTCATGTTCCATTCCCCGTCGGCGGCCTTCACCAGCTTTTCGATGTAGCCGAAGTTGTTGGTGTTGACGATGAACAGGCCCAGCTTGGGATCGAAGGCGCCGCCGGCCCATTCCGGCCCGCCTTCGCCGCCGGGAAAGCGGATGATGGCGTGATCGGACGGGATGGGCTCGAAGCGCGCCGAGCCGGTCAGGTGATCCTTGTCGATCAACGCCTGGCAGGCGGCGCGGTGTTCCGGCGTTACGTCGGCCACTTCGTTCAGCGCAAAGCTGCTGCGCGCCAGTTGCGGCGGCTTGTTGGGAATGGGCTGGGTCGGTGACGCGGTTTCGCTGGCCACGCTTGAGGGCGGCACTGCCGTCTCGGTGACGCCGAAGATCGGCTCGCCGGTGACCCGGTTCAAAATGAACAGCAGCGCGCTCTTGTTCATCGCCGCGATGGCGGGAATGTGCTTGCCGTCCTTGTTGACTTCCAGCAGCACCGGCGGCGTGTCCAGGTCATAGTCCCAGATGTCGTGATGCACGACCTGGTAATGCCACAGATATTTTCCGGTGTTGGCGTCCACGGCGACCAGGCTGTCGCTGAACAGGTTGGCGCCCTTGTGATCGCCGCCATAGCGGTCGAAGGTCGGCGCGCCGAACGGCAGATAGGCGATGCCGCGCTTGGCATCGATGGTCAGCATGTTCCAGACATTGACGCCGGAACGCTGCTTCCAGCCGTTATCCTCCCAGGTCTCGTGGAATTTCTCGCCAGGGCGCGGGATGGAATGAAACGTCCAGGCCAGCTTGCCGGTGACGATGTTCCAGGCACGCACATCGCCGGCCGCGCCCTTGGACGGGGCTTCCTGTACCCGGCTGCCGATGATGGCGAGGTTCTTGTAGATGTCGGGCGGCGAGGAATAGCCGTAATAGGCATTCGGCAACCCGTTCATGATCTCCGGCGTCTTGGTGTCGATCACACCGTCGGTGCCGAAGCCTTTTGCGGGCGACCCGGTCGCCGCTTCCAGCGCGATCAGCTTGCCTTGCGCGCTGCCGAAGATGATGCGCGGCTTGTGTGCGCCGTCACCGGGCCAATAGCCAAGTCCGCGAAACGGCGGCTGGTCGGTGCCGGGAAGCTGATACGCCCAGAGCTGCTTGCCGGTCGTGGCGTCCAGCGCCACAACCCGGCCATAGGGCGTGCCCAAGTACATGACGTTGCTGACCACCAGCGGCGTGGTGGTGGAGGTGGGAATGCGTCCGCCCGGATTGGCGCCGGGTGTCGGGTTCATGTGATAGGTCCAGGCGACGCCCAGCTTGCCGACATTGTCCGGGGTGATCTGGGTCAGGGGCGAAAAGCGGCCGCCGCCGGCGTCATGGCCGTAAGACACCCAGTCGCCCGGCGCGGCCAAGGCAGCCATATTCAAAATAGGGGGCAAGGCGAGGGCCATCAGCCCGATCATCAGTCTTTTCATTCTCGCGTTCCCTCGTTAGCGGCAGGCGCGCGGCAGTCCCTTGCGGATCAGGTCCGGCAGGTCCGCCACACTGGGTAAGACGGCGCTGCTCTTCTCTTGCCGCAAGCGGCTTTCCGTCGCGGCCCCCGAATAGACCCCCACCACCGCGCCCATGCCGCCATTGTTGCCGGCCTGGATGTCCAGCACCGTGTCGCCCACCGCCAGCACCTCGGCGGTGTCGTTGACATGTGCCGCTTCCATGGCGCGGAACAGCATGTAGGGCGCGGGCCGCCCATCCGCCACGTCATCGCTGGTGATGCTGGCGACGAAGTAATGCTGCCAGCCGAGATGGGAAAAGACCTGGGTCGTCAGGGCGCGGTCGAAGCCGGTGCTGGTGCACAAAAGCAAGTTCATTGCCTTCAATTCCTGCAGTGCCTTTTCCGCGCCGGGGACGGGCTGCACATTCTGGTAAGACTTGGAAACCGTCGCGGTGAAGTCGGCATAGATCGCCTCTTCCAGCGCTGTGCGTCCCTGCGCAGGCCCGCGCTCCTCGACAAAGTGCTTGACCATGCCGCGCTTGGAGGCGCCGCGCCAGCCGCTGAACTCCTGCGGCGTGACGGTGATGCCCTTGCGCGAAAAAGCGCCCAGCATGGCGTCCGGCACTTCGCCATGATCGCCAATCAAAGTGCCGCCGATATCCAGCACCACAAGTTTCAAGGACAAGGCGCTGCCCGAAGGCTGCGCTGCGGCTCCGGTCGCCACCAGCGCCGGCAGCAACGCCAGACTGCGACGGCGCGACAGCTTCCCCAATTCCTTCATCAAAGCCCCATCTCGTCTTCCTGATAGACCTTGATGATCTCGTCGAAATTCTTTTCCGCCTTGAAGCCCAGGCTGCTCGCCAGCTTGGCGTCATAGCGTCCGGCCCAGCCCTGCACGATCTTGGACACAAACGGATCATCGACGCGCTTGATCAGCGCCACGGCCTTGTCGCCGGCCGCCTTGCGCAATGCCGCGATCTGTTCGCCCACCGTGGCCGAGACGCCGGGCATGGTCATGGAACGGCGCACCCCCAGCGAGGCGGTATCGATGGTGGCGGCGGTGATGAAGAAGCCGACCGCGGCGCGCGGGGACGCGAACCAGTGGCGCACCTCATCGCCCACCGGCAGCGGCGCTTCCTGGCCGGCCAGCGGTTCGCGCAGGATGCCGGAGAAGAAGCTCGACGCCGCCTTGTTGGGCTTGCCGGGGCGAATGCATATGGTGGGCAGGCGCACGCCGACGCCATCCAGGAAACCCTTGCGGCTGTAATCGGCCAGCATCAGCTCGGTCATCGCTTTCTGGGCGCCGTAGCTGGTGCTGGGGGTGGGCGCGAAGTCATCGGGCACGGACTCAGGAAAGGGCGGGCCGATCACCGCCAGGGAAGAGGCGAAGACAAAGCGCGGTTTGTAGGGCGCGGCCTGGCCTTCCAGGCGGATGGCCTCGAACAGTGACCAGCTGCCGTTGAAGTTGATCTTGTAGCCCTTCTCGAAATTGGCTTCCGCATCGCCCGACACGATGGCGGCCAAATGGAAGATCACATCGGGGCGTTCAGCGATCAGGGTGGTGGACACGCCCGGTTCGGAAAAATCGGTGACGATCGGCTTGGTGTCCTTCGGCGCGCCATCCGGAATGGGCGATTCCACCACATCCACCAATGTGAGACCGGTGATCGGCTTGCCGCCCAAGCTCTTGTCCGCAACCAGGCGCTCCACCAGCTTGCGGCCGATCATGCCGCCCGCGCCCGTAACCAGAATTTTCATGTCCGTTTTTCCGCGTGATTTCTCACCGGACATTCCCAAGAAGGGAACCGGATAACAAGTATGCTGCGGCGCAGCGTCAGATGCGAGGTTGTCGCATTTTTCTCGCCTTTGACGCGCCACCTAGCGGGGGATAGCGTCCCTCAAAACCGGGCTGGAATCGGCTCGCTGGGGAAGGAAGTCTGTCTTGAAAATCTGCTTTGCGCTGGCTCTGGTTTGCTTTCCGCTCGCCGCTTTGGCGGACGACCTGACCAGCCCCTATGGCGCGCCTGAACATCAGTGGGCGACGCCGCCGGCGGGCGCCCCCTGGGGCTCCAGCGCCGGTATCGAGCGCGGCCCGTATGGCGAGATCTGGGCGATCGATCGCTGCGGCGCCAATAGCTGCGACGGCTCGGACAAGGCGCCTATCGTGCAGCTCGACACCGCGACCGGCAAAGCCGTCAAAAGCATCGGCGCCGGCCTGTTCGTGTTTCCCCATGGCCTGCATGTCGACGCTAAGGGCAATGTCTGGGTCACCGACGGCGCCATTTCGAAGGACGGCAGCAAAGGCCTGACCGTCACCAAGCTGTCGCCCGATGGCAAGGTGCTGATGACCATCGGCACACCCGGCCAGCGCGGCGATGATGAGACCCACTTCAATTCGCCCAGCGATGTGATCACCGCGCCGAACGGCGACATCTTCGTCACCGACGGCCATGCCCCCATCGCACCCTTCATTCCGGCCGGCCTGGATATGCGGGTGATGAAGTTCTCGCCCGCGGGTAAGTTCATCAAGCAATGGGGCAAAGCGGGCGCCGGCCCCAGCGAGTTCAACAATCCCCATGCGCTGGCGTTCGACAGCAAAGGCCGGCTCTATATTGCCGACCGGGTCAACAACCGCATCCAGATCTTCACCCAGGACGGCAAGCTGATCAGTGAATGGAAGCAGTTCGGCCGTCCGTCCGGCTTCTACATCACCGGCGACAAGCTTTACGCCATCGACGCGGACTCCACCGAGGCACTGCATCCGGGCTGGAAGAAGGGCGTGTGGATCGGCAGCATTTCTCAGGCCAAGGCGACGTCCTTCGTGCCCGACGACCAGGCCGGCGAAGGCGTAGTGGTCGCGCCCAACGGCAACATGTATGGCGCGGTGAATGTGGTGCCGCGCGGCATTACCAAATACTCGAAACACTAGTACCGGAGGTTCGCCATGAGCGACAGCAGACGCAATTTTCTCTTTAAAACGGTGGGCGCTTCCAGCGCCGCCTGGCTGACGGCCAACTGGCCGGCAGAGGTCGCGGCGGCGGAGAAGGCCCAGGCCATGGGCAACTTCACCTACTTCACCCGCGAACAGGCGGGCGAGGTGGACGCCATGGCGGCCCAGATTTATCCCACCACCGACACGCCCGGCGCGCGCGAGGCCCAGGTGATCTACTTCATCGACTTGGCGCTGGTGACCTTCGCCCAAGACAAGCGGGACATCTACACCAAGGGCCTGGCGGAGCTTTCCACCCATACCGGCGGCCGGCCGCTGGGCACCCTGACCGCCGACCAGCAGATCCAGGCGCTGACCGCGATCGAAAAGACGCCCTTCTTCAAGACGGTGCGCGACCACACCATCATGGGCATGTTCGCGGCGCCCCAGCATGGCGGCAACTACAAGAAGGTCGGCTGGACCCAGATCGGCTATGACGACAGCCTGAATTTCCGCGCCCCGTTTGGCGCCTATGACAAAGCTGAGAGCACCTGGTGATGAAAAAATTCAACCCTTCCGAAGAAGTCGATTTCGTTGTCATCGGTTCCGGCGCGGCCGGCGGTGTGATGGCCAAGCAACTGGCGCAAGCCGGTTTCTCCGTCGTGGTGATGGAGCAGGGCAACTGGGGCGCCTATGGCCATGAGCAGGACTATACCAAGGACGAGCTCTCCAACCGCTTCCCCACCGAACAGGACATGCTGCTGAGCGATCCCAAGCTTCAGCGCAACACCTTCCGCCGCAACGCCAGTGAAAAGGCGGTGGCGGGCAATCACAATTACGGCTGCGTGGTCGGCGGCGGCACCATCACCTATGGCGCGTCCAGCTGGCGGCACCTGCCGTATGAGTTCAACGAAGCCAGCAAGTTCGGCACCATGAAGGGCACCGGCATCGCCGATTGGCCCGTCAGCTATGACGAGCTCGAGCCTTATTACAGCCAGGCCGAATGGGAAATCGGCATCAGCGGTCCCAACATCAAGACGCCGCTGATCGCGCCCATGTCCAAGCCTTATCCCTGCCGGCCGCTGCCGCTGAAAAGCTCCGGCGCCCTGATGCAAAAGGCGGCGGCCAAGCTGAACCTGACCGTGACCCCGAACGTCGCGGCCATCATCACCGAGCCCTATAACGGGCGCAGCGCCTGCATCAATTGCGGCATGTGCTCGGGCTATGGCTGCCAGGTGAAGGCGCGTTCCTCCTCGGCGGTGGCGCTGCTGCCCATCGCGGTGGCGACCGGCAATTGCGAGATCCGCGTCCAGTCCTATGTGCGCGAGATCAATGTCGACGCCAGCGGCAAGGCGACCGGCGTCACCTACTTCGACAAGGCCAACAACAACCGCGAAATCTTTCAGAAGGCCAAGTGCGTGGTGCTGTCGGCCAACGGCACGGAAACCCCGCGCCTGCTGTTGTTGTCCAAGTCCAACCGCTTCCAGAACGGGTTGGCTAATTCCGGCGGCATTGTCGGCAAGTATCTGATGAGCGGTAATGGCGGCGGTGCGTCCGGCCTCTTTGATCAGCCCTTGAACGAGTATAAGGGCGCGGTGACAGGCGCGGCCGTGCTGTCCTATGTGCCTAATGATGTGAAGAATCGCGGCTTTTATGGCGGCGGCCGCATGACGGCGCGCGGCCAGATGTCGCCGATGCAGTACGGCTTGGCGGGCCCGCATGGCGCGCCCAGCTGGGGCGCCGGCTACAAGAAGGCGCTGATGGAACAGGCCAATCGCCGTTTGACGATGGTGAACTTCATTTCGCAGCTGCCGGTGGAAACCAACACCATCGACCTGGACCCCGAGGTGAAGGACGCCTGGGGCCTGCCCGCCATGCGCATCACCTCCACCAGCCATGAGAACGACTTCAAGGCGATGCAGTTCTTCATCGACAAGTCGGCCGAAATCCTCAAGGCGGCCGGCGCTACACAAGTGTGGACCGACCAGGTCAATGACAGCAGGGGCGGGGCGCATGCCCGCGGCACCTGCCGCATGGGCAATGATCCCAAGTCCAGCGTGGTGAACAAGTATCACCGTGCCCATGACGTGCCCAACCTGTTCGTGGTCGACGGCTCCAGCTTCGTCACCGGCGGGCGCAACCATCCCACCATGACGATCTCGGCGCTGGCCTATCGCTGCGCCGACCATCTGGTAAAGGCGGCGAAAACCGGCAACGTCACGATCTGATTTTATTGCGATTGCGAAGCGGCGCTCCACGAAAGTGGGGCGCCGTTTTGCTTTTGAAGATAACTGTCGCCAGATGTCGCCGTTGCGCGATCATGCCTGACAAGAGGCGGCGCGGCTGGCAGTTTGCCGTTCTGTTTTCCATGGGAGCGTTTTGTTCATGCGTCACACAGTCATCGGTTTGCTTGCGGCTTCGACCATCCTCGCCTGCGCCGCCGCCGCGCAGGCGCAAACCGCTAGTCCGCCGGCGGAGCCGGCCGCGGCGCCCGCCGAAGACAAGATGGTCTGCGTCGACGAGAGTGCCGGCGGCAATTCCCGCCTGGGAACGCGCAAGGTTTGCCATACCCAGAAGGAATGGGACGCCCTGCCGCATTCCCGCCGGTAAAAGCGTTGCTTTTCAGTCCGTGCCGGTCCTAGCATCGGCGTCATGATCTCCGACCTGGACATCGAGACCTATCACCGAACCGGCTACCTGGTGGTGCCGGACGTGCTGGATGCCGACATCCTGGCGCGCTGCCGCGCCGCGCTGGACAAGCTGGTCGCTGACGCCGCCTTGGTCGCCGCGCACACCGATGTCTACGATCTGGAGCCGGGTCACACGCCCGAGGCGCCCAAGGTGCGCCGCATCAAATTCCCCGACAAGCACACGCCGGTCTTCTGGGAACTGGCCAATTACCGCCCGATGGTTGCGATCCTGGAACAGTTGCTGGGCCCGTCGGGTGTGCGGCTGCAAAGCTCCAAGATCAATCTCAAGTCGCCCCATTACGGTTCGCCGGTGGAATGGCACCAGGACTGGGCCTTCTATCCCCACACCAATGACGACATGCTGGCGGTCGGCGTGATGCTGGACGACGCCTTTTTGGAAAACGGCCCGCTGATGGTGGTGCCGGGCTCGCACAAGGGCCCTACCTGGAATCATCATTCGGGCGGCCATTTCTGCGGCGCCATGGACCCGACGCGCAAGGAAGTGGATTTCGAATCCGCCGTGCCGCTGACGGGCAAGGCCGGCTCGATGAGCTTCCATCATGTGCGGATGGTGCATGGCTCGGCGCAGAATGTGTCCGACAAGCCGCGCCGGCTGCTGCTCTATGAATTCTCCGCCGGCGACGCTTTCCCGCTGATGGGCATCAAGGACTGGGCGAAATACAACCGCAACCTGGTGTCGGGCGCCGTGACCAATATACCGCGCATCGTGCCCGCGCCCGTGCGCATGCCGTTGCCGCC
>CANBZE010000010.1 GCA_947373775.1 Alphaproteobacteria bacterium | reverse complement strand
GCGCCGCCGCCCTTGCCGTCCTCGCAATTGCAGTCGCTGCCGAAATGCAGCTTGTCCTGGTGGCGCTTGAGAAAGTCCGTGGTGAAGGCCGGATCGCGCGACAGGGCGTTGTTGGCGGAATTGGCGCTCATGTCGGCGAACAGGTTGGGATAGTCCGCCAGTAGCTTGTCGCTGACCCCGCCGGGCACGATGGGGCCGGTGGGATAGGATTCCTGCTCGTGATAATCGGCGCTGATATTGGCCCAGAAGGCATCGGCATGGCCGATGAATTTGGTGCGCGGATAGGCTTTCAGGATCGCACCGAACTGCTTGATGCCGGTGTTGTAGCCGCCAGGCGCTGCCGGCTGGCCGATTTCCTGGAAATGGATCAGTACCGGCACGTTCAATTCCGCCGCCAGGTCATAGATCCGGCGCATCTCCGGTCCATCGGCCGCCACCGGATATTTCAATTCGCCGAAACCTTTGGCGCCGGCTTTCACGGCCTGCGTCAGGATCTGTTCGGCGTCCGGCTTGGTGACATCGGTGGCGGCGAACCAGCAGGGGAACATGGTGGAAGGTTTGGCCTGTTGCGGTGTCAGCGGAACGGCCGGATCGTAGCGGGAGAGCAGGTTGGCGCATTTGATCCCGGCGCCTTGCTGGTGGGCGATGTTCGCCTCGGCTGTTTTGCGAATGTGGAAATGCATGTCGATGACCGGGGAACTCCACGCTGGCGCCGGTTGCGCGCTAGCAGGTGAGGCTGCGGCAACTGCGCCCAGTCCTGCCAAAACTTTCCGTCTGTCCATGTTCCCACTGTCTCCTGATCGGCCCGCGCCACGCTAAACCATCACTTCGCGCCATAACCAATGCTGCGTTGCAACATTTCGTTCGCAATTGCAGCGAAGTTCCACACAACGCGGAGGTTCACTTTACTTGCGGGATCGGGGATAAGAAGCCTCAACAGGGACTCGCCAGGGTGCGTGAAATCGCCGTGGTGACAGGGAGATGGGCGTAAATGTCGCCGTTTATCAGGCGTAGTGGATTTGCCGTTTGTGTGATGGCGTTGGCTGCCGGTACGGCTTTGCTGAGCAATGCGGTGGCCGAGACCGTTGCCTCCAACGCGCCGGTTGCCGCCGCGCCGTCGTCCGCCGCCTCTACCGCCACACCGGCGGACCACAAGAAAATGCTGATGCAGTACTGCACGGCCTGTCACAACGACAAGCTCAAGACCGCGGGCATGTCGGTGGTGCCGCTGGACGCCAATAACCTTCAGGCCGATCAGGCGACGTGGGAGAAAATCCTGCGCCGCGTCAGCTTGGGCGAGATGCCGCTGCGCGGCGCGCCGCGCCCCCCGAAGGAAAAACTTCAGGACTTCACCAACTGGCTGGCTGCTTCGCTGGACACGCAGGCCGCCGCCAATCCCAATCCCGGCCACGCCACCGTGCGCCGCATGAACCGCACCGAATATGCCAACTCGGTGCGCGACCTGCTGGCGCTGGACGTGGACTTCACCAGGGACATGCCGGCCGACGATACCGGTTATGGCTTCGACAATATTGCCGACGTGCTGACCGTTTCGCCCACCTTGATGGACCGCTACATCACCGTCGCCGGCAAGATCAGCCGCATGGCGACGGGGCAGGGCTCGAAGCGCACCATCACCACCGACTACAAGGTGCCCAAGGACCTGTTCGACAACGGCTTCGGTGTTGCCGCCTATAACGAACGCGCCAGCGACGATCTTCCGCTGGATACCCGCGGCGGCGGGGCCTTCAAGTTCTACGCGCCCTATACCGCGACCTATAAGATTCAGGTCTTCCTGAATGCCAACACGTCCGAGGAAGGCGAGATCGGCATCGCCAACCGCTATGAGGTGACGGTGCCGCTGAAGGCGGGCCTTCGCACCATCGGCGCCGCTTTCCCCAAGAGCTTGGCGCTGGACGAGCATGTCACGCAAAAGACCATCCTGGGCGCGCGCGAACCGGCCGCCAAGCCGGAGCCGATCCCGCTGGACATCATCGTGGACGGCGCGCGGGTGCAGCGCCTGACGGTGCCGTCGGTCGCCACCGGTCCCAATGTCTCGCAGTCCTTCTACCTGCGCGACGTGATGCAGATTTCCGTGGTCGGTCCCTTTGACATCAAGGGCTCGGGCGACACCGCCAGCCGCCGCAAGATTTTCATCTGCCGTCCTTCAGCATCGCTGTCCGAAACGGCCTGCGCCAGCACGATCCTGACCAATCTCGCGCGTCACGCCTATCGCCGCCCGGTGGGCCAGGCCGATGTCGCGCCGCTGATGAAAATCTATGCCGAAGGCCGCCAAGATGGTCATCAGCGCGCGGACTTCGATCATGGCATTGAGGCGGGCCTGGAAGCAGTGCTGGTGTCGCCCAGCTTCCTGTTCATGCGCGAAAGTGATCCGGCCAAGAGTGCGCCGGGCGATGTGCATCGCATCAGCGACCTGGAACTGGCCACGCGCCTGTCCTTCTTCCTGTGGAGCAGCGTTCCCGACGACGCGCTACTGAATGCCGCGCAGGCGGGGCAGCTTCACAAGCCGGCCGTGCTGAAGGCGCAGGTCGCGCGCATGCTGGCTGATCCGCGCTCCAAGGCGCTGACGCAGAATTTCGCGGGCCAGTGGCTGTATCTGCGCCGGCTGGAATACCAGAAGCCGGATCGCCGGGCCTATCCGGACTTCGACGTGCGGCTGCGCAATGCCATGCAGACCGAAACCGAGATGTTCTTCGACGGCGTGGTGCGCGAAAATCACAGCGCACTGGATTTCCTGGACGCCAACTACACCTATGTGAACCAGCGCCTGGCCGAGCATTACGGCATCCCGGGCGTTTACGGCACCACCTTCCGCAAGGTCGAACTGGACCCGGCGATGCATCGCGGCGGCCTGCTGGGACAGGGCTCGGTGCTGACCGTGACCTCGTACAACAACCGCACCTCGGTGGTGCTGCGCGGCAAATGGATCCTGGAAAACATCCTGGCCGCCGCACCGCCGCCGCCGCCGCCGAACGTGCCGACCCTGAACGAAGCCAAGAACGGCAAGGCCATGACCATCCGCCAGCAGATGGAAGTGCATCGCGCCAATCCGGTCTGCGCCTCCTGCCACACCAAGATGGACCCGCTGGGTTTCAGCCTTGAGAATTACGATGCGGTGGGCAAATGGCGCGTCGGCTATGCAGGTTCGGTGGTAGACGCTTCGGCAGTGCTGCCGGACGGAACGAAGTTCGAGGGTCCCAAGGGATTGCAGGGCATCCTGTTGTCGCGCAAGGACCAGTTCGTCGAAGCCCTGACCGAGCGGCTGATGACCTACGCCCTGGCGCGGGGGCTTGAATCCTACGACATGCCGGCGGTGCGCGCGGTTCGCTACCAGGCCGCGAAAGACGATTACCGCATGCAGACGATTATTCTCGGCATTGTTCAAAGTGTGCCTTTCCAGATGAGAAGGACTCCCACGACATGATGATCACCAAGAAAGCGATGGGCCGCCGCACCATGTTGCGCGGCATGGGCACCGTGATGGCGCTGCCGTTGCTGGAAGCCATGAGCTCCAGCGCCAGCGCGGCCGACGTGGCCACGGCGTCGCGCAAGCGCCTGCAGGTCATCTACACGCCCAACGGCATGATGATGGAGAACTGGACGCCCAAGACGGCGGGCGAGGGCTATGAGCTGTCGCCGATCCTCAAGCCGCTGGAGCCCTATCGCAACAAGTTCACGGTGTTCTCCAATCTGTCCCACGTTCAGGCTGAAGCCCTGGGCGACGGCGCGGGCGATCATGGCCGCTGCTGCGGTGGCTATCTGACCGCGACCCACGTCAAGAAGACCGAAGGCGCCGACATCACCGCCGGCGTGTCGATGGACCAGGTCGTGGCCAAGCAGTTCGGCGAAAAGACCCAGATCCCGTCCATCGAAGTGGGCCTGGAACCTCCATCGCTGGTGGGCAGCTGCGACAGCGGCTATTCCTGCGCCTATACCAACACCCTGTCCTGGTCGAACGCCTCGACGCCGCTGCCGGTCACCATCAATCCGCGCGAAGTGTTCGAACGCCTGTTCGGCGATGGCGACAGCCTGGATGCCAAGAGCCGGCTGGCGCAACTGCGCCGCCAGGCCTCGATCCTGGATTTCGTCGCCCAGGACGCCAAGCGCCTGTCCAACAAGATGAGCGCCGGCGACAAGCACAAGCTGGATGAATATCTGACTTCGGTGCGCGATATCGAAAAGCGCATCCAGAAGGTGGAGCAGGGCGGCGCCGAAGCCACCGCGCTTCCCGCCTATGCCCGTCCCTCGGGCGTGCCGGACAAGTTCGAAGACTATTCGCACATGATGATCGACCTGCAGGTTCTGGCCATGCAGGCGGACATCACCCGCGTCTCCAGCTTCATGGTCGGCCGCGAAGTGTCGGGCCGTTCCTATCCGGAAATCGGCGTGGCCGACGCGCACCACCCGCTCAGCCATCACGGCCATGATCCGGAGAAGATCGCCAAGCTGACCAAGATCAACACCCTGCACATGGAACAGGTGGCCTATTACCTGAAGCGCATGAGCGATACCAAGGAAGGCGAAGGCAACCTGCTGGACACCACTCTGGTGATGGCGGGCGCCAGCCTGGCCGATCCCAACAATCATGATCATCGCGATCTGCCGGTTCTGGTCGCGGGCGGCCTGATGAAGGGCAACCGCCATGTCATCGCGCCCAAGGACACCCCCATGGCCAACCTGATGCTGTCCATGATGGATACGCTGGGCGTGGAATGTCACAGCATCGGTGACAGCTCCGGCCGTCTCTCGACTTTCTCGGCGTAATCGGCGGGGCGATGAAAAAGTTACTGGGACTGGGACTGTGCCTGCTGGGCGCTCTGCCGGCATATGCCAGCAGCGGCGCAGACAGCCGTCTGGTGCAAGCGGTGAAGGGGGGCGACCGCGCTGCTCTCAAGCGCCTGCTGGCGGCACATGTGAATGTGAATGCGCCGTTGCCCGACAAGTCCACGGTCCTGTCCTGGGCGGTAGACCGGCAGGATGTCGAAGCGGTGCATATGCTGCTGGCGGCGGGCGCCAAGCCCAATATCACCGATGTGGAAGGCGCGTCTCCCGTCACCCTCGCGTGCGAGCTTGGCAATACCGAGATCGTCACCAGCCTGCTCAAATCCGGCGGCGATGCCAATGCGGCGCGGGCCGACGGGATCGCGGCGCTGGCGCTGTGCGCCGCAAGCTCCACGCCCGCAGCGCTGGATGCGCTGATCGCCAAGGGCGCCAAGGTTGAGGCGGTTAATCCGCAAGGCCAGACCGCCCTGATGTCGGCGTCGTTCAAGGGCCGCACCGACAATATCAAGTTCCTGCTGGCGCATGGCGCCAATGCCAATGCGGTTTCGGTGAAGGGCTTCACGCCGCTGTTCTTCGCGCTGCGCAGCAACACACCGTCCGCGCCGCTGGCCCTGCTGGATGCGGGCGCCAACAGCAAGACCACCTTGCCGGACGGCACGTCCGTGGTCGCCGCCGCGGTTGCCAACAAAGATGTGCCTTTTGCGGTGACCGCGGTGTCGCGCGGTACCGATCTGGAGCAGCGCGACAGCCAAGGGCGCCAGCTGATCCACGTCGCGGCCGGCAGCGGCAGTGCCGAACTGGTCAAGATGGTGTTGTCCAAGGGCGTCGACGCCAACACCATGAGCGCGCCGCCGGCGCCTGCGCCGCCGCCGGTGCAGGTGGCATCCGCCGGTGGTGGCGGGCAGAAGTTGGCGCGTGCTGACGGCACCCGTCCGCCGCCGCCGCCCGCCCAGCCGCGTACGCCGCTGATCATCGCCGCCGAAGCCGGCAGCGCCCCCGCCATGAAGGCGCTGGTGGACGCCGGCGCCAAGGCCAGCATTGCGGCGCCGGACGGCACCACCGTGGCGCTGGCCGCGGCCGGCAGCGGCGACCTGGATGCGGTGAAGTATGCGCTGCAGCTGGATCCGAAACTGGACTATATCGGCCCCAACCATCGCAGCATCATGCACTTCGCCATCGCCAACAAGAATCCGGATCTGGCGATCCCTGTGCTGCAGTACCTGGCCGACAAGGGCGCCAAGCTGGATGAGAAGAACGACAAGGGCGACACGCCCGGCGACTTCATCAACCGCGGTGGCCAGCAGGATATCCGCCTCTTCTATATCCAGCTGCTCAAAGATCACAACATCGTGAGCACGCACGACCATTAGCGGCATCCGAACGAGGGGACCATCATGCGTCTGTTAGCCGCTTTCGTGATGGCCCTGTGCGTGTCGGCATCCGCCCAGCCTGCCGCCCCGCCCGACCTGCCGCCGCTGCCCAAACTTACGTCTCCGCGGCTCTATGTGCTGGATTGCGGCACCATCATTTCCCACGAGCCCGAGCGGTTTGGCCTGCGCCGGGAAGACGTGTCCGATCCGGATTTCTCTGATCCCTGTTTCCTGGTGATGCATCCCAAGGGCGTGCTGCTGTTCGATACCGGCCTGACCGATGCCCAGGTGGGGCGGCCGATCTATGAGAACAAGAGCGGCTATGAAGGGCTGCTGAAAACCACCACCCTGAAAGGCGAGTTGGCCAATATCGGCGTGACCGCATCGATGATCACCCATCTGGCGATATCCCATTCCCATTGGGACCATGTCGGCAACGGCAATGACTATGCCGGTTCAACCTGGCTGGCGCGCAAGGCCGAATACGACGTGATGTTTGGACCAAGTGCCAACGCCGCGGCGAAGAAGAACTATGCCGCGCTGGCGAACGCCAGGATCCAGTATATCGAAGGCGACCATGACGTGTTCGGCGACGGCAGCGTGGTCTTGCTGTCCACGCCCGGCCATACGCCGGGCCACCAGTCTCTTTACGTAAAACTTACAAACACCGGCGGCGTGGTGGTGTCCGGTGACCTCTATCACTACCCGGCCGAGCGGGCGCAGGGCAAAATGCCAGCCCGCGAATATGCCAGCGGCACGCCGCAATCCCGCAAGAAGATTGATGAATTCCTCGCGCGCACCCATTCCCAGCTCTGGATCGGCCACAGCATTGACTGGTACCGCGATGCGGTGAAGGCGCCCGGTTGGTACGATTAAGTTTGGTACGACCTTCGCCCCGATTGACGAAGTTCCGCGGGACGATGACAGTAGCATCATGAATGCCCCTCCCAGGAAAATCAGCCAACTGCGGCCCGGCTCGCGCCGGACCGGACAGGACAATATCGCCGCCGCGCTGGGCGAAGAGATTTTGTCTGGCGCGCGCAAGCCGGGCGAACGCATGCCCAGCGACGCCGACATGCACAAGATGTTCGGGGTCTCCCGCGTGGTGACGCGCGAAGTGATCAAGACCTTGGCGGCCAAGGGCCTGGTCACGTCCAAGATGAAGGTGGGCACCATCGTGCTGGATCCCACCCACTGGAACTGGCTGGACTCCGACGTGCTGTCCTGGCGCGCCAATATGGGCATGGACATGGACTTCCTGGCGCATCTCACCGATGTGCGCCGCGCGGTCGAGCCGACAGCCGCCGCGCTGGCCGCGCTCTATGGCACACGCACCGATACCACCAGGCTGCGCGAAGCCATCAACGCCATGGCCAGCGCCGGCAGCAACCGGCGGCAGTTCGCCGAAGCAGACCTGCGCTTTCACCTGGCGGTCAGCACAGCGTCCAAGAATCCCTTCTTCCAGTCCTTCGCCGCCACCATCGAGACGGCGCTGTTCGCGCTGTTGTCGGTCAACGCCCTGACCGACAACAGCCGCCAGCAATCCGAAGCCATCGCCATGCATGTCGCGGTGGCCGACGCCATCGAGGAACGCGATCCGCACATGGCGGCCAAGGCCATGCTGCGGGCGGTGGATGGCGGGCTGTCGCACGCCAAGCGGCGCAAGGCTCCGGCCGCAAAAGCCTGAGTTTTCCGCGGCTTGCTTTCGCCCCAATTCCTCCTACCATCGCCCAAAATGAGCCGGGAAAATCCGGCAGCCCGGGGACGAAGCGCACGCCATGACATTGCACAAAGACGAACGCGGCCGGCTGGAAGATGTCGGCTTCATGACCTGCATGACCTTGGTCATGCTGGGCAACTATGCCCAGACCGGCCATTTCGGCGGGCCGCTGGCTTACACACCGTTCAATGTCGCCGCCCACCTGATCGGGCCGGAGCGCGGTGGGCTGCGTTACGACGTTCGCCGTCCCAAGCATCCCTTTGGCGACAAGTTCATGATGGCGGCGGGCCACAGCGTGCCCACCTGCTATGCGCTTTACATGATCCTGGGCCAGGCGATGGAGCGGCGCTTCAAGCTGACCGGCGACAAGCGCTATGCGGTGGATCCGGAAGTCGCATTGCTGCCGATCGATGCGCTGGGTTTTAGGCGCGGGGCCGGCGCACTCAAGACATTGCTGTCGGAGCAGGGGCTGTCCAATGATCCGCTGTTCGCCCAGGCCAAGGCGCGCGGCATCAAGGCGCTGTCGGGCCATGCCGAAAGCATCGACGTCACCAATGACGTCAATGGCGGTCCCTCCGGCGTCGGCGTCGCCACCGCAGCGGGCAAGGCGGCGTTCTGGGACATGGCCGGCGCGGCGGATGGGCCCAAGGTCATCGCCCTGGAAGGCGAATTCGCCATGACCGAAGGCCATGCCCAGGAGCTGAAGACCCAGGCGCTGGCGCTGAAGGTCGGCAAGCGGCTGCGCGTCATCCTGTCGGACAACAATGCGGGTATCGACGATGTGCTGCTGGGCGGCGTGATCCCGAAGGAGTTCACCGGCTACAAATTGCATGAACAATGGACCTCCTATGGCTGGAATGTCCTGACCACAGAAGATGGCAGCGATTACGACCAGATTGTTTCGACCCTGTCGGCGATGGAAAAGTCCGATGCGAGCGACAAGCGGCCGATGATCGTTATCGCCAGGACCACCAAGGGCTATTGGCCCGCGGCGGCGGGCGGCCAGCTTGGCAGCGTCAAGCAGATCGTCAGCTATGCCAGCCATCCCTATGGCCACAAGATGAACTCCGAATATTTCGTCGCCATGGCAGAGTCGTTCGAGAAGCGCTACGGCATAACGTTTGATGGCATCCGCAAGGGCGCGGTGACCGATCCGAAGGAACGGCTGGTCCAGTTCAAAACCAATATCGACAAGGTGATGTCGGTGCTGGACCAGAACGGGCTGGGCGACTGGCTGGCGGACCGGCTGGTGGAAATCGGCGATACGGTCAAGGACGACCGCAAGATCGGCATCGACAACAAAAGCGATCCCTTCCAGGACGAACGGCTGCTTGTGGCGAACCTGCCGCTGGAGCCGCAGAAGCTGACGGCCAAAAATCCGACGTCGGGCGCCGAGAAAGAAATCTCGGTGGCGCTGTTCCGCAAAGCCGGCGAAAGCCTTGGCGCGCGGCGTGCGATTTCCGAAATCATAAAATGGACCAATTACGTCACCGGCAACCGCTTCATCACCCTGGCGGCGGATTTGTCGGAGTCCATCAATGTCGAGCATGGCAGCCTGTGGGGCCATTACGACCCGGTGACCAATCCGTCCGGCACCCGCGTCAAGGCGGCGATCCAGGAAGCGGGCAATGTCGCCACCGCCATCGGGCTGGTCAGCCAGAGCGCCAGCGTCGATCCGGAAAAATTCTCCGGTGTCTGGGCGCTGTCAGGCACCTATGGCGCCTTTACGCCGCTGATGTACACGCCGGCCCGTGTGTGGAGCCAGCAGAACCAGGATAGCCGCTTCCGTATGGGGGTGCTGCACATTCTGGCCGGTCATTCTGGCCCGGAGACGGCGGCAGACGGGCGCACCCATTTCGGCATCTTCGCCACCCAGGTGTGGCGGCTTTTCCCGCGCGGGCAGGTGATCCATCTGAATTTCTGGGATTACAATGACGTGGCGGCCGGCTATTTCGCCGCCGCCGAGATCGCGGCGCGCGATCCCAAGGTCGGCATCATCGTCATTGAGGTGGCGCGGCCCGACAATCCGGTGGCCGACCGCAGCCAGTTCGCCGACAAGGATATCAAGGCAGCCGCCAAGGGCTTTTATCTGATCCGCGATTTTGCGCCGGCCAAGCCGCGCCACGGCACGGTGATCGCGCAGGGCGCATCTTCCACCGTCAATCTGGTGAAGATCCTGCCCCGCCTGGAAGCGGCGGGCCTCAATGTCAAGATCATTTCCACCATCAGTGAGGAATTGTTCGACCGCCAGCCCCAGGCCTATCGCGACGCGGTGCTGCCGCAGTCGGACCTGTATGACGCGATGGTGGTTTCGACCGGAACGCGCCGGGTCATGCCGGTGAAAAATCTGGGCCCGCTCACCGACGAATATTCGCTGACCTCGGACTGGGACAATCAGTGGCTGACAGGCGGGCTGGAAGGCGAAGTGATTGCCGAGGCGCATCTGGATCCGGAAACCATCTTCGCCGGCATCCAGCGTTTTGCCGCCGACCGCGGTGTGCGGCTGTCGCGCCAGGCAGATGCGCTGAAACCATAAAAAACGACCGCCTGGACTTGCATCCAGGCGGTCAGTTGAACGCCTCCGTTAGGGGAAATCCCACGGACGCGAGCTCGCCGCTAAGGGACGGCGAGCAGGAGCGTAAATGTTAGATTAGGTAATACTTATTGCAAGCCGTTCGCCGAAGTAACCAACCAGATACATTTTGCCCCTGCGTTTCGCGCCAGAAAAAACCGAATCGTCCAGCTCCGGACCGCGTTTTTTTCGGTTGCGTCGCAACATAAGGTGCAGATTTACAAAGCTTTCCGCGACTCTATAAATAGCTTTGCCGCGTGCGCAGGGGTGCACGGCATTCCATCCGACAGGGGACGTGCCCGCATGCTCAAACTGGCTTTACCGCTTTCGCTCGCGCTGTTGGCCCTTGCCGCGCCGGCAATGGCCGCGGATTACCAGGCGAGCCTGGGCCCCATGCCGCTGGACGACGAAACCAAGGCGGTGATCGCGGGCAGGGGCGAAGCCACCGCCAGCTTTGACGGCAAGACCCTGACCCTGAAGGGCAGCTTCCACGGCCTGCCGTCCAATGTCACTGAGGCGTACCTGTTCCTCAGCCCCGCCACCGGTGTTCCGGGCAAGCAAGTGCTCGACCTGGACGTTACCAAGTCCACCAACGGCACCCTCTCGGCCAGCACGGTTTTGACCAGCGCGCAGGCGACCGCGCTGCGCACCGGAAAGCTCTACATCCAGATCAACAGTGAGAAGGCCCCGCCCGGCTATGAATGGGGCCCCAAGGGTACCTTGTGGGGCTGGATTTTCCCTGCCCATGAAACCGTGGGCCAAAACGTGCCGCAACAAGACCACTGGTTCATTCCCCAACTCGACACGCCGTCGCGCTAAGCAGAGAGACTGAAGATGAAGAAGATCGGCACTCTGTTGGGCGCGGCTGTCTTGAGCCTTGGCGCCGTCGCGGCGTTTGGGCAGCAGGGACGCACTGGTCCTTTTACTGCGGCGCAGATGAACGACGGCCGCACCGCCTATGGCGCCAACTGCGCCATGTGCCACCAGGCCAACATGAGCGGCGGCAACGACGCGCTGCCGCTGGCCGGCAAGGCTTTCATGGGCGCCTGGAGCAAGCGCACCACCGCCGACCTCTACAACAAGATTCACAGCTCGATGCCGCTGGGCCGTGGCGGCAGCCTGAGCGAGAAGCAGTACACCGACATCACCGCCTATATCCTGCATGGCAACGGCGCCAATCCCGGCAGCACCGCCCTCACGCCCACCACCGCCGTCAATATCGCCAGCTTCGCCACCGGACTGGTGCCGCCGGACGTGATGCGCGGCGGCGTTGGTCGTCCGCCCGTCGCCACCGTGGCGCCGATCAAGCTGGGCCAGATCGTCGAAGGCACCGTCCAGAATTACGCGCCGGTGACGGATGCGATGCTGCGCAATCCGTCCGAGAATGACTGGCTGATGTTCCGCCGCAATTACCAGGGCTGGAGCGACACCCCGCTCAAGCAGGTCAACACCGAAAATGTGTCGAACCTGCAGCTGAAATGGACCTGGATGTTGCCCGAAGGCGGCACCACCGAGATCACGCCCATCGTGCACAACGGTGTCATGTACATCTCGGGCAGCAGCAACACGGTCCAGGCGCTGAACGCCAAGACCGGCGAGATGATCTGGGAAAACCGCCTGGGTCCGGCCGTGACGCATCACGGCCCTGGCGACTCCACGGTGGAGACGCGCAGCCTGGCCCTGTATGGCAACAACGTTTATGTCGCCACGCCCCAGGCGGTGATCTACGCGCTGGACGCGCGCACCGGCAAGACGGTGTGGAAGACCAACCAGGTCGACAATCCGGCAGTGAAGGGCAACAACACCGGCGGTGTGATGGCCATCAAGGGCAAGATTCTCACCGGCCTCAATCACTGCGGCAGCGCCGGTGGTCCCGATCACTGCCAGATCACCGCCTTGGACGCCGAGACCGGCAAGGTGGTGTGGCGCTTCCTGACCACCGCGCTGAAGGGCCAGCCCGGCGGCGACAGCTGGGGCGGCATGGCGGACAATGACCGCCAGGGCGCCGATACCTGGATCGCCGGCACCTATGATCCGGAACTGAACACGACCTATTGGGGCACGGCCCAGGCCAAGCCGTGGCGGCGCGATCTGCGCGGCTCGGGCGCGGGCGCGACCGATTATGCGAACTCGACTGTGGCGCTGGATCCCGACACCGGCAAACTGAAATGGTGGTTCAACCACGCCCCGGGTGAATCGCTGGACCTGGACGAAGTGTTCGAACGCGTGCTGATCGATCACGGCCCGCAGAAGACGCTGATGACCATCGGCAAGGCCGGCATCCTGTGGAAGCTGGACCGCGACACCGGCAAGTTCATCGCCGCCAAGGAGACGGTGTTCCAGAACGTCTTCACCGGCATCGACAAGAACGGCAAGCCGTCCTACCGCAAGGACATCATCGACCAGAAGGTGGACCAGTGGCTGTCATCCTGCCCGGGCCCGGAAGGCGGCCATGACTGGCAGGCCACCAGCTACAACCAGGCCAACGACACCATCATCCTGCCCCTGTCGCAGAGCTGCGTGATGATGCTGGGCAACGGTTCGCAGGCGTATTTCGAGATGCCCGGCAGCGACGGAAACATGGGCCGGCTGTCGGCCTATCGCACCGCCGACATGAAGCCGCTCTGGTCGTTCCAGCAGCGCGCGCCGTTCCTGACCGGCGTTCTGTCCACCGCGGGCGGCGTCGCTTTCGTGGGTGACTTCGATCGCGTGTTCCGCGCGGTGGACGTCAAGACCGGCAAGACCTTGTGGACGTCGCGCCTGGGCACCACGGTGAAAGGCTATCCCGTCAGCTTCAGCGTCGACGGCAAGCAGTATATCGCCGTCACCACCGGCCTTGGCGGCGGCAGCCCGGAGGCGAAACCCTCCACCATGCTGACCGAAGTGCATCGTCCGCTGTACGGCCAGGCGGTCTATGTCTTCGCCCTGCCGGATGCACCGAAATAGGAATGGCAAAGGCGCGACCGCATAAGGAGTTTGAGCCCGATGTCGTGATCGTGGGATCCGGCGCAGGCGGCGGCATGGCCGCTTATGTCCTGACCCGCGCCGGCATCAAGACATTGGTGCTGGAAGCGGGGCGCGACTATGACCCGATGTCCGACAGCGCCATGCTGAAGTGGAACCACGAAGCGCCGCTGCGCGGCGCGCCGACCCCGGAAAAGGATTTCGGCTATTACGACGCCACCGTGAATGGCGGCTGGAGCGTGCCGGGCGAGCCCTATACCAGCGCGCCCGGTTCGGTGTTCCGCTGGTGGCGCTCGCGCATGCTGGGCGGGCGCACCAATCATTGGGGCCGTCATTCGCCGCGCTTTGGCCCATATGATTTCAAGCCTTTCAGCCGCGACGGGTTGGGCATGGATTGGCCCATCTCCTATGCCGAGGTCGCGCCCTGGTATGACCGCACCGAAAAACTGATCGGCGTCATCGGCACCAATGTCGGGCTGGAGAACCATCCGGACTCGTCCCCCGGTGTGCTGCTGCCGTCGCCCAAGCCCCGCGCCACCGAATTGATGATCCAGGCGGCGGCCAACGATCTGGGTATCCCATGCGTGCCGTCCCGCTATGCGGTGCTGTCACGCGCCATCGATCATCCCCATGCGCCGCGCGAAGCCTGTTTCAATGCTTCGTCCTGCGGCCGCGGCTGCGGTATCGGGGCGGCGTTCCAGACCACCACCTCGCTGCTGCCCATGGCGATGGGCACCGGCAAGCTGCGCATCACCACCAACGCCACCGTCAGCCGCGTCCTGACCGACGAGCGCGGCAAGGCGAGGGGCGTCGAATATTTCGACAATGACGGCGTTTCGCACTTTGTGAAAGCGCGCGTCGTGGTACTGGCGGCCAGCGCCTGCGACACCGCCAAGATATTGCTCAATTCCAAGGACGGCGGTCTGGCCAATTCCAGCGGCGAAGTGGGCAAGAACGTGCTCGACACCACCGGCACCAATGTCGCGGGCCATATCCCCGCCCTGGAAGGGCGTCCGCGCTACAACGAAGACGGCATGGATGTGGCCCATCTCTACATCCCATTCTGGCTCTACAAGGAACAGGCGGCGGGCAAGCTGGATTTCCCGCGCGGCTATCACTACGAGATCGGCGGGCGCTTCGGCATGCCGGGGGCAGGGCTGGGCCTGGGCATCATGGAAGACGGCTACGGCCTGCCCTTGAAGGAAGATGCGCGGCGCTATTACGGCGCCCAGCTGTCCTACACCGTGCGCGGCGAGATGATCCCCAACAAGGATTCCTATTGCGAACTGGATCCGGTGGTGAAGGACAAGTACGGCATGCCCGTGCTGCGCTTCCACTGGAAATGGTCGCAGCACGAGATTCGCCAGATCGCCCACGGCATCAAGACCGCCAAGGACATGATCCACCGGCTGGGCGGCACCGTCACCACACCGGACTTGCCGCCGGAACGGGCGATTTCCGACGGCGGCTTCATCATCCATGAACTGGGCACCACCCGCATGGGGGACAAGGCCGGCAATTCGGTCACCGACGGTTTCGGCAAGAGTTGGGATATCGAGAATCTGGTGATCACGGACGGCAGCGTCTTCACCTCCAACGCCCACAAGAACCCGACCCTGACCATTCTGGCGCTGGCAATGCGCAGCTCCGCCCATCTGGCGGCGCGTATGAAGAAGGGGGAGACATGAGCGAGATTTCCCGCCGCGTTACCCTGGCCTGGTTCGCCGCCGCCTCCACCGGCCCGCTGGTGCTGGAAGGCTGCGCCGCGCCCGCAGCCATGCCGCCGGCACCGCCGCCGCCCGCAACGCCCGTTTCGCTGTGGAAAGAACTGACACCGGCGCCGATCACCGCGCCGGGCTATGGCTATGATCCCAATCTCAACAAGCCGGTTATTCCCTGGCCGCTCACGTTGGAGCCGCAGCAGCGTGAAGTGTTGCGTATCGCCGCCGACATGATGCTGCCGGCCGACGCCCATTCGCCGTCCGGCTCGGCGCTGCACCTGGATGCCTTCCTGGATGAATGGGTCAGTGCGCCTTATCCTTTGCAGCGGGCGGACCGCCGCCTGGTCCTGTCGGGCCTGGCCTGGCTGGATGCGGAGAGCCAGCAGCGCTTCCACGCCGGCTTTGCCCAGGCCAGCGATGCGCAGCGGCGCGAAATTTTCGATCTGGTCGCATTCCGCGCCAAGGTGACGCCGGACTATAGGCGACCGGCGCTATTCTTCGTGCGCCTGCGCGGTTTGATGCTGGCGGGCTTCTATTCCCAGCCTGAGGGGATCGCCGACATCGGCTACAAGGGCAACAATCCCACGCCCGGCATGTTCCCAGGACCGACGCCGGAAGCGCTGGCGCATCTCAATGCCGCGCTCATCAAGCTGAATCTCAAACCCGTCAGCGGCTAAGCCGCCGGATCCAGATATTGCGGAACGAGACATGGCTGTCAGGATTGCCATGGTCCTGCAGCGACAGCGGCAGTTCGGCGGCATGCGGCGCATAGGCCGCCACCTTGCCATGCACCGTGGCGCCGATCAGCACGGTGTTGTCCTGCACCAGAACGCCGTTCAGCATCACCGTCATGCGCGCCGGCTCGGTCACCGTCGTGCCGGAGAAGCGGGGGCTGCGGAACACGATATCATAGCACTGCCACACCCCTTGCGGCCGGCCGGCATTCACCAGCGGCGGGCTCTGGGTATAGATCGCGCCCACCATGCCGTCGGCATAAGTCTGGTTGTTGGTGCCGTCCAAAATCTGCACTTCATACAGGCCCATGGGGAAGACGCCGCTGTTGCCGTGATATTGCGGGTTCAGCGGCGGATTGGGCTGGGCCGGTTCGCGAAACTCAACATGGATCTGGGAGTCGCCATAGGACGCCCTGGTCTTGAGGAAATTGTAGACCCGCGCACCCGTGGTCACGACGCCGTTCTTCAAGGTCCATTCCTCGAAATGATCGCCCGTCCACTTGGACAGGTCTTTGCCGTCGAACAGAACATCGGCGTCACCGGGTACGGCGGTGCTGCAGGCGGTACCGGTTTCCACCTTTGGCGGCTGCGGGCGGCGGATGTCATCGGCACGCCACTGGGAATTGGGCATCTGGGGACCGGCGAGGGTCAGCGCGGCCAGCTTCGGATCGGCCAGCCACTTCGCCCAGTCGGGATGCTGGGCCATGATCTGCTTCAGTTCAGTTTGGTCCACCACTCCGGTCTGGCTGAGGGCAGGCAGGGCCAGCCCGCAAGCGGCGCCCGCAAGCGCCCACATGGTCATCTTCTTCAAGCAATCCTCCCGATTTTTGCGGCGAAGATAGGCGGTTCCGCGCGACAGCGGTAGCGGTGACGCGCTGTCCCGGCGGAGATGGTCCGCCTACTGAAAATTATTGACTTTAACCCTTGGGCGGTGTTATTAACCATTTGTTAACCATAGTCTTTGCGCC
>CANBZE010000009.1 GCA_947373775.1 Alphaproteobacteria bacterium | reverse complement strand
CGCGCCCGCACTGGGGCAGGCGCAGCGCCCCAATCTTGCTCCCATTCCGACATACGAAGTGCATCGCGCCAAGGTTGCTCCTCGCATCGACGGCAAGCTCGACGATGCCGCCTGGCGAGCGGCCAAGCCGGTGACCTTTGTCTTTCCCTGGACCGACCAGACCGGCAAGAAGCAGAAGACTGTGGCCCGGCTGACCTGGGATAGCGAAAACCTCTATGTCGCCTACGCGTGCGAAGACAGCGATATCACCGCTGTGTATGCCCAGCATGATGATCCCACCTACAAGGATGATGCGGTCGAAATCTTCATCGCCCCGCCGGGCGTCAAGAACCTGTATCTGGGCCTTGAAATGAATGCCCGCGCTGTCCTGTATGATTATCTCTATCCTTTTCCCCAGCGCATCATAAAGAATTACAATCTGCCAGGCGTGCGACTGGCGGTTGCGAGTCAGGGCACGCTCAACAACAGCAGCGACCAGGACCATGGTTGGAATCTCGAAGTGTCGATCCCGTGGCGCGCGTTTGCCGATCTGACGGATAACCCTGTGCCGAAGATCGGTGACCGCTGGATCGCGAATATGAATCGTTGGGACGGAACCGAACCCAACCGCCGGCTTTCTCAATGGTCGGATTCAGGGCTAGTGAAGCCGGACCCGCATTATCCGGACCGGTTCGGCCGGCTGTTGTTTGTGGAATAGCCTTTAGCTATCTAATATTTGTAAGCCGTCTGCAGCCAGAATATCGACTTGTCGGCAAAGCCGCCGAACGCTGCGCCAGATCCGGCATAATTGGCATACTTCGCCATGAAGGACAGGTTGGCGTCCACCGTCAGCTCGGCCTGCAGGTCCCATTCGCTGCCGATGCCGCGACTGAGGTTGTCGGTCTTGAAATCGTGATAGGTGGCGTTGAGGTTCAGCGACTTGGACATCACGAAATCCGCCGGCATCACATAGCCCAGCTTGAAATAGAAATCCTTCAGCCCGTTGGCGGGCGTGGTGAGGAACAGGTCAGCCCAGCCATTGAAGGCGTGCAGGGTGGCGAGTGGCGTGGCGAAACCGATAGCACCATTGCCCCCGAGCGACTCATAGCCCATCAGGCCGGTCACGCCCTGCCAGGTGAGGCTGCCTTCGCCCAGAAAATAGTCCAGACCGAAGTTCAGGGGATTGTTGCGATAGCTGGTCTGGTGCGCATATTCGCCGCTGATCTTGCCCGTGACGTCGCTGAACACCCGCGTGTAATCACCGCGTCCGCCATAAGTCGCGGTGGAAAGCCGCGCCGTGGCGGTGACCTGCGCCGGTAGTGTCGCATAGCCCGGCGCGTTGAAGTCGAGCAGGAAACTGTAGCCTTCAAGCCGCAGGTCCGGCACGCCGGTATAGACGCCGTCAAGCACATGGCTGTCGCTTTTGAAGTAATTGGCCTGGCCGATGGGCGCGGTGGCGACGGGCACCGGCGCATCGGGGCCATACACCCGGTTGATGCGGTAGAGGTAGGCATAGGTCAGCGCCAGGTCAGGAATGGAGGTGTTTGCCGCCGAGACGGAATCGAAGGTCTGCTCATGCTGGCGCCAGCCGGAATTGCCGACAAAGCGCTGGTTGCCGATCAACAGGCGCTGTCGACCAACCACGAATTTGGTATCGAAGTCCGACACATAAGTCAGTTGCAGCCGGTTCAGCGCCGTCATCCTGGGGTCGGCGACAACGGCATAGGCCGCCTTGCCGTTGCGGGTGCTGTTATAGGCTTCATTGCCGATCGCCCAGATCTGGTCGAAGTCGGCCTGCACCGACAGCCCGTTCCAGCTTCCGGTCTCATAGCCCAGGCGGGCGCGCAAGGTCAGCGCATTGCCGTCCACCGCCTTGCTGGCGTCGCGCACCGTTTCATAGCGGCCGCGCAGGTCAATCACCGGCCGGCCTTTCGTGATGGCGTCAAGGATCGAAGTCTCGGCTTGGACCGGAGACGAGAGGCCGGTGGCGGCCAATGCGCAGGCAATGCAGGCGATGCGGAAATTCATTGTGTCCTCTCGGGAAGATTTAGAAACGGCGTCGTTGGAAATGCCTGATGCAGGTCATCGCGCGTGTTGATGTTGCGAAAAAGCGCTGCATCGAATGAAATCTCGCGAACCGATTGGCCGCGCAGCCATTGATGCACGCCGCGGACATCGTCCCGCTCCATATCGCGGGCCAGGCGAGGGGCCAGCGCGGTGGGCCACAGGCCGATGACGGGATGGCTGCGAGTCTCGTCGCGCGATATGGCGATATCACCGTCTGCGAGGCTCGCGCCAAGCCTCCGGGCCAGGTCCAGCGGCAGAAAGGGCGTGTCGCAGGCTACGCTCAACACATGCGCGGCTCCTGCCCGTGCCGCCCAGGTCATGCCGGTCAGAAGACCGGCGAGAGGCCCCTGGAATCCGGCAATCACGTCGGGCATTACCGGCCAGCCGAAGCCCGCGAACAGGTCCTGCGGGCTGTTGCTGTTGATAAGGATGGCGGATGCCTGGGGGGACACGCGTTCCAGAACGTGCGCCAGCATCGGCTTGCCATTCAGCGGCAGCAGGCATTTGTCACCGCCGCCCATGCGGCTCGACCGACCGCCAGCGAGAATGACGCAAGGCACCTTCATGCCTGTCTCCAGGCCATGATGGCGCGCACCAGCGGCTTGAGGTGAAAACTGCTTTGCGGGCTTACGGTGGGCGTGAATCCGTGCAGGCGCAGCTTTTCATCGACAACGGGGCCGATGGAGGCGATGGGGGTACGGGCAAGTCCGCGCGACAGTTCCTGGGACAGGTCGCACTCTTGCGCGACTTTCACCAGCCGATCCACCTGGAGCGTTGCGGTGAAAGCGATCATGCCAATCTGGCCGGACGCCAGTGCCCGGATGGCAGCGCTCACCTGGCTGGTCTCGGTCTCCGAGGCATAGCGATAGGGGGTAACGGGCGACACCAATGCGCCACGGGCGCGCAGGCTATCCACAAGGTGCTGCGCTCCATCCCCGGGATAGAGCTGCACGCCGATGCGCCGGCCCGCCACATTCTCTTGCGCCATGGCCTGGAGGATTCCCTCCGAGGTGGGAACGCTGGCTGCCAGACCCGGCGACAGTCCGAGCTCGCGCAGGGCTCGCGCCGGCTTGGGCCCGCGCGTAATGGTGCGCAGCCGTCCCAGCGCCGCTACCAGCGCGCCTTGCCTTGCCTTGCTGAGCGTCAGCAGCCGTCGCAGGCCTTCACCGGTCAGCAGGACAAGGTCATCGAAGTCACCGGCAATGCACCGGTCGATCCAGGCATCGGCATCGGCGCTGTCTTCCAGGTCCAGAATCTGGACGAGCGGACAACGCAGCGCCTGCGCGCCTTCGTTTTCCAACATGGTCGCGAACAGGTCCAGCTCGCGGCTTTCGGGCACCAGGATTTTCAGGCTGGTCAACGCAAGCATTCAAGCCACCGTGGCGGACGCAGTCGCGCCCAGCAGCTTCTTGATTTCGGGGATGCAGGATCCGCAATTGGTGCCTGCCTTCAGCGCCCTGCCGATTTCGGCCGGTGACCGGCAGCCTTGTTCCGCGATGGCGCCGGCAATCGCGGCTTCGCTGACCGAAAAGCAGGCGCATACAATCTTGGACGCGCTGTACGCGCCGCCTGCTTCCAGACCGGCAAGAAGCGAAATGCGATCCATCGCGCTGACCTCCTTGCCAAGCAGGCTCTTGGCCTGTTCGACACCGGTAAAATCCTGCAAGGGCGGGGCGAAGAATACACAGCCGGCCAGCTGGCCCCGCACGAAGCCGGCATAGCGGAACACCGACCGGCGTGGATCGGAATAGGATACCAGCTCCGCTTCGGCGGAGATTTTCAGCAGGCGCCGCAGCACTTGTTCGGAATGAACTTCCTTTTCGAGCGGCTGCCAGCCTGACAGTTCAAAGGCAAACCCTGTCCGGGTTTGCGCCATGGACCACCACACCGCATCGCTGAGCCCCGGCTCACCATTGTCCAGGCGGAACAGGGTGCCGCGCCAGCTTTCGATCATCGCCGCGACATTGACCCGGGTACCCTTGAGGTCGGGCTGGCCCGACACAGGATCGGTCAGTGCGTGCACCAGCTTGTCGATCGGTCCGGAGGAGGAAAACTGGTCTGTCCAGTGCATGGGCGCGAAGGCGTCGCCGGGGCGCACCCCTTCATCCACCGATGCGCGCATCACAACCGTCGCGTCCGCGCTGGTGATGCGCACCAGGCCGCGGTCCATGATGCCGCGCAACGCCGCGTCGCGCGGATGCAGCGCCAGGCTGGGGCTGGAGATGTGGCTCATCAGGTTGGCGACCCGGCCGGTGCGGGTCATGGTATGCCACTGGTCGCGTACGCGGCCGGTGTTCAGCGTAAGGGGAAATTTGTCACTGCCTTCCTCGGCGCGCAGGCGCAGCGGTATCATGCGCGCCTTGCGGTCGGGGGTTGAAAAGCCGCCTCGTGCAAACAGGCGCGGGCCGCCCCGGCCATGGCGCGTCACCGGCCATTGTATCGGCGGCATTGTGTCATAGCCGCCATCGTCCAGGTCGCACAGGCCGCCCAGGTCGAACAGGCGCGCGCCGTGGTTTTCAAACGCCGACAAAGCGGCGTGTTCGCGGAATATCTCGGCCGGCGCCTGATAGGCAAACGCATCGCCCCAGCCCATACGCCTGGCCACTTCGGCAAACATCCACCAGTCAGGCCGGGCGATGCCCGGCGCGGCGCGAAAGGCGCGCTGGCGCGAAATACAGCGTTCCGAATTGGTGACGGTGCCATCTTTCTCGGCCCAGCCCGCGGCCGGCAGCACGACATCCGCCAGCCTGGTCGTGTCGGTGGGCCATGCATCGGCCACCACGACCAGTGGACATTTTTCCAGGGCCTCACGGACCCGGGAGGCGCGGGGCATGGAATCGGCCGGGTTGGTGGCGGCAATCCAGACAGCCTTTATGCGGCCGTCATGGATGGCCTCGAACATGTCCACCGCCTTCAGGCCGGGCTTGTCCGCAATGGCGGGCGCCTTCCAGAAGCGCCTTACGCGGTCGATGTCGTCCTTGGCGAATGTCATGTGCGCGGCAAGCTGGTTGGCCAGGCCGCCCACCTCGCGTCCACCCATCGCATTGGGTTGGCCGGTGAGGGAGAAAGGCCCCATGCCCGGGCGCCCTATGCGCGCCGTCGCCAGGTGGCAGTTCAGGATGGCATTGACCTTGTCGGTGCCTGTGACGGACTGGTTCACGCCCTGCGAGTAAAGCGTCACCACCCGCTCGGTACGCGCGAACATGTCGTAGAAAGCGCGCACGTCATCGGGATTCAGCTGGGCGGCAGCGGCGACAAAGCCGATGGAGGGCGCGGCGGCATGGGCCGATTCCAGTGTCTCTTCCAGGTCGGATACATGGCGCGCGGTCCATTCCCGGTCCAGTACGCCTTCATTGTCCAGATAGGCCAGCAGCCCGCACCACAGCACCACGTCCGATCCCGGCGCCAGCGCCAGGTGAAGGTCCGCGGTTTCCGCCGTGGTGGTCCGACGCGGATCGATGTTGATGACTTTGGTGCCGCGCTTTTCGCGTGCCGCCATCATGCGCTGGTACAGTACGGGATGGCACCAGGCCATGTTGCTGCCGACCTGGATGACAAGGTCGGCTTCCTCCAGGTCGTCATAGCAGCCCGGCACCACGTCCTCGCCGAAGGCGCGCACATGGCCCGCCACAGACGAGGCCATGCAAAGGCGCGAATTGGTGTCGATATTGGCCGAGCCGATGAAGCCCTTCATCAGCTTGTTGGCGACGTAATAGTCCTCGGTCAGGAACTGGCCGGAGACATAAAAGGCAATGGCATCGGGCCCATGCTCGGCGCGGATGCGCAGGAATTCGGCGGCGACATGGCCCAGGGCTTCGTCCCAGCTGGCCGCCTTCCCATGCAGCGTCGGTGTGGTGAGGCGGTCGGGCAGGGCCAGCGTGTCCTTCAGGGCCGCGCCCTTGGAGCACAGCCGTCCGAAATTCGCTGGATGGGCCTCATCGCCGCGCAGGATGCCGTCGGCCACCGCCACGCCGCAGCCGACCCCGCAATAGGGACAGGTGGTACGTGTCACACGGTATCTCCGGCAACCAGTTCCGGCAGGTGGATGAAAATGTCGCCATCCACGATGCGCAGGGACAGCGGCCGCGCGGTGCCCTTGTCGGGCGCCACGGCTTCGCCATCCTCCAGGCCGATGACCCAGCCGTGCAGGGGGCAGGTCACGGTCTTGCCCGCGACGATGCCTTCCGACAGCGGTCCCTGCTTGTGCGGGCATTCATCGATCAAGGCGAAGACTTCATCCTCGCCGGTGCGGAACACCGCCACCGGCTTGCCCGCCGATTTCAGGCACAGGCGGCGCGCGCCGCGCAGGGGTATGTTGGCGACGGGGCCGATATTCTTCCAGTTGGCGGACATCATCCCGCCGCCATTTCAGCCAGGGCTACAAATTCATGAGCCTGGGCGCCCATCACCCGCTCCGTCCAGGGATCAATCTGGGCGAAGCGCTGGGAATGCAGAAAGCGCGCATGCAGCGCAGCGCGCCCATCGGCATCTTCCACCAGCCGCTTTTTTACATAATCGATGCCGACGCGCGCGATCCAGGGCGCGGTGCGCTCCAGGTAATGCGCCTCCTCCCGATAGATCTGCATGAAGGCGCCGGCATATTCCAGCACCTCTGCCTCCGTTGACACCCGCACCAGCGGGTCGGTGACGCGCACATCTATGCCGCCATTGCCGCCGACCAGTATGTCGTAACCCGCATCCACGCAGACCACGCCCATGTCCTTTATGGTGGCCTCGGCGCAATTGCGCGGGCAGCCGGAGACAGCGAACTTGACCTTGTGCGGCGTCCAGGAGCCCCAGCACATCTTTTCCAGCTTCACGCCCAATCCGGTGGAGTCCTGCGTTCCGAAGCGGCACCATTCGCTGCCAACGCAGGTCTTCACTGTGCGCAGGCCCTTGGCGTAGGCGTGGCCACTGACCATTCCGGCCTTGCCCAATTCGTTCCACACGCCGGGGAGATCGTCCTTTTTCACACCCAGGAGGTCGATGCGCTGCCCACCGGTCACCTTGACGGTCGGAATGTTGAACTTCTCCGCCACGCTGGCGATGGCGTGCAACTCAGCCGGGGTCGTGAGCCCGCCCCACATGCGCGGGATCACACTGTAGGTGCCGTCCTTCTGGATGTTGGCGTGCACGCGCTCGTTGACGAAACGCGACTGGGCGTCATCGCGATATTCGTCCGGCCAGGCGCAGAGCAGGTAATAGTTCAGCGCCGGGCGGCACTTGTGGCAGCCTTCCGGCTTCTTCCAGTCGAAGGCCTGGCGCACCCCGTCCATTGTCTTCAATTTGCGCGCAACGATGGCCGCCCGCACTTCGTCATGGTCTGCCATCGTGCAATCGCACATCGTCTTCTTCGTCGCCTTGGCGTCGACACCCGCGGCGAAGGCCAACAGGCCCTCGACCTGTCCGGTGCACTGGCCGCAGGAAGCGGAGGCCTTGGTATGGGCTCGGACTTCCGAGAGAGAAGTGAGTTTCTTGTCCTGGATCGCCGAAACGATGGCACCCTTGCAGACGCCGTTGCAGCCGCAGATCTGGGTGTCGTCCGGCATAGCGGCGAAATCGGTCCCGGCCGGCTTGCCGCTTCCCGCTTCGGCAAAGGCGCGGCCGAACACCAGGCGTTCGCGCAAGGCGCTGACGTCCTGCTTGTCGCGCATCAGCTGCAGGTACCATTGACCGTCGGCGACATCGCCATACAGCACCGCGCCGACCAGCTGTCCGTCGCGCAGCACGATCTTCTTGTAGAGGCCTCGCGAATCGTCGCGCAGGGTGATTTCGTCATCGCCTTCGTCGGCCGCCATCAGCGCGCCGGCGGAGAAGACATCCACACCCGTGATCTTGAGGCTGGTCGCCAGGGCCTTGGAGACGAACAGGGCCTCTGCATCGCCGGCCAGCTGCGCGGCGCAGGCCTTGGCCTGGTCCCAGATCGGCGCCACCAGGCCGAAGACATTGCCGCGATGTTCCACGCATTCCCCGACCGAAAAGATCGCCGGGTCGGAAGTGCGCATGTCGTCCGTCACCACGATGCCGCGGTTGACTTCGAGCTGCGCCGCCTTGGCCAGGTCGATATTGGGCCGGATGCCGATCGCCAGAACCACCAGGTCGGCCGGCACAAAGCGGCCGTCGGCCAGTTGCACCCCCTCGGCACGCTCCGTGCCGGTAATTTCCTCGGTCTGGCCGTCGGTGAAGAAGGCGATACCGCGCCGGTCGAGGTCACGCTGCAGCATCTGACCGGCCGCGGCGTCCAGCTGGCGTTCCATCAAGGTCGGCATCAGGTGCACCAGCGCCACCGACATGCCGCGCTGTTTCAGGCCCCAGGCGGCTTCCAGCCCCAGCAGGCCGCCGCCAATCACCACCGCGCGCTTGTGCGTTTTTGCGGCCGCCAACATCTTGTCGACATCAGCAATGTCGCGGAAGGCGCATACGCCGGGCAGGCCCAGCCCGGGAATGGGCGGCGCCACCGGCCTGGAGCCGGTGGCTATCAGCAACCGGTCATAGCGCACGGTGACGCCGCGGGCGGATGTGACGGTGCAATCGCCGCGATTTATGCGGGTAACGGCATCGCCGGTGACAAGCGTGATGTTGTTTTCCGCGTACCATTCGCGGCTGTTGATGACAATATCGTCCACTTCCTTGTCACCGGCCAGAACGCTGGACAGCATGATGCGGTTGTAATTGACGTGCGGCTCCGCACCGAACACGGTGATGCGGAAGCGGTCACCATTTTCCAGCTTGAGCAGTTCCTCCACCGTCCGCATGCCGGCCATGCCGTTGCCGATGACGACCAGGTGTTCGCGGGGATCGGTGACCATGTTCATGGCAGGTCTCCTTAGATGCGCACGGTGGCGAGGCCCGATGCGTCACGCCGCCAGCGCAGCCGCACGGTCGAAATGCCGGCCCAGGCGGCCATCGCCATGCCGGCGAAGACTATGAAGCCGAAGCTGTAGCTGCCCGTGAACTGCTTGGCGTAGCCCAGGCTTGCGGCGAGGTAGAATCCGCCGATGCCGCCGGTCATGCCCACCAGGCCGGTCATCAGGCCGACATCGCGGCCGAAGCGCTGTGGCACCAGCTGAAACACCGCGCCATTGCCCATGCCCAGCGTTGCCATGCAGGCAATAAACACAACGAGGGTGGGAAGGACCGGAAGGCTGCTCTGGCTGACCGCGAACAGGGTCACCGCCACGGCGGCATAGACTGCCGACAGGGCGCGGGTGCCGCCGATGCGGTCGGCCAGATATCCCCCGAACGGACGGGCGAAGGAACCGGCGAACACGCAGGCAGCGGTGAAATAGCCTGCGGTCACGGGCGACAGCTTGTACTGGTCGTGGAAATAGATGGGCAGGAAGGACGACAGTCCCACAAATCCGCCAAAGCTGACGGCGTAGAAGAACATCAACCACCAGCTGTCGGTCTGCCGCAGCAGGCGGGCATAGTCGGCCATGTTTTTCTTCGGAGGGCAATTGGGGCTGTTCTTCGCGGCAATCGCAAACACGATGAAGACGGCGATCAGCGGCAGCGCGGCGAGGCCCAGGACGTTGCGCCAGCCCAGCGCCACCGCCAGGAGCGGTGCGAAGAGCGAGGCGAAGACAGTGCCGGAATTGCCGGCGCCGGCAAGGCCCAGCGCGGTGCCCTGGTGTTCCGGCGGATACCAGTAGGACACCATCGGCAGCGCGATGGCGAAGCTTGCGCCCGCCACACCCAGCACCACGCCCAGCATCAGGACTTGCGGCAGGCTATGAATACCGGTCAGCCAGGCGGTCAGCAATCCGGCGATCACGACCAGCTGCATGACCAGGCCGACATTGCGGGGCTTCCACTGGCCGACCAGGATGCCGTTGAGAAAGCGCAGCAGCGCGCCGGCCAGAACAGGCACGGCCACCATCAGGCCTTTCTCGCCCGCATTGAGGTGCAGGTCAGGAGCGATGAGGACCGCCAGCGGTCCAAGCAGGACCCAGACGGCGAAGCTGAGATCGAAATACAGGAAGCAGGAAATGAGGGTGGGCAGGTGCCCGGACTTCAGGAAAGTGGTTTTCATCGCATGGCTCGCTGGGCGCCATCAGCGCCACATGCGAACCGCCATTGGCTCGCGGGTTTTCGATAAATCGCTCAGCGCGATGGGCCCGTCCTTGGACCCGTCTGGGGACTCGGCCCAGAACATGGCTCATGGCAACGCAATTACTGGTTTCTCGCAAGTGCAATAAATCGATATTTGGCCGAATTCGACAGAAATATGCCGAAAAACGTGGCCATCCGTCCGCTGTTAAGGACGGTACCGACTAATAATTGTGCATCGCGCCAATCTATTGGGCGACCGGGGCCGACTCGTGCTGGAACACCGCGCCATCGCAGAAAAGGTCAGGCCCCATCGCAATGGGCCCCGGAACGGCGTCCAAGGTCCAGTTCTGGTCATGCGCCCCTTCCACCTTGCTGTCAGCCAGGGGTGCGGCCAATCCCATCGCGCCAGCCACGCCGCGGTAGATGTCGGGGCGATAGACCCTTGCCGCCAGCGCGGCGTGATCCAGACCACTGTCGATCAGGTTCCAGCGGGCCATTTGCTGCAGGAACCAGTTGGCGTGGCTGCGCCAGGGGAAGGTGGCGGCATGGCGCCAGAAGCGCGACAGATTTTGCGACGTGACCGCGCCGCCCGGCAGCGAGGCGAGAATGGCATGGCTGTCGGTGTCCAGGTATTTGTGCCGCGACAGCAGTACCGCGCTGTAAGAGGCGTTTTCCGGCGCGTCGCAGAACTGGGCTGCGCGCAGCAGGGCGCGCATCGCGCCTTTCAGGCCTTCCGGATTGTCATCGGCCCAGCGCCTGCGCACGGCGAAAACCTTTTCCGGGGCGTTCCGCCATATGTCGTCGGATGTGGCGACCGTCGTGCCCACGGCGGCGCGGGCCGCAACTTCGCCCCAGGGCGCGCCGGCGCAGAAGCCGGCGATCTGGCCGGATGCCAGCGCATCCACCGCACGCGCGGGCGGCACCACCGTGAATTTCACGTCGCGCGTCACGTCGATGCAGCCGCTCGCCAACCAGTAGCGCAGCAGCAGATTGTGTGTGGAATAGGCGTGCACGATTCCCAGCGGCAAAGGCGCGTCGCGCCCGCGAATCTCGGCGGCAAGCGCCTGCGGCATGGACAGGCTTTGCGCGGCATCGCGCACCCGCGCCGCCAATCCCCGCTCCAGAGTCACGGTATTGCCGCCCAGTGAAATGCCGCAGGGCACGATCAAGGACTGGCTGATGCCGCGCAGTCCCAGTTCAATCGCAAAAACCAGGGGCGGCACGATGACCGCCGCATCAAGAAAACCAAAGGACAATTTGTCGGCGATATTGGCCCAGGACGGCTCGGTTATCAGCTCCACATCCACGCCTTCATCGGCGAAATAGCCGAACTCCTGCGCCGCGATGACGGGGGCGGAATCGGTTAGCCGCAGGATGCCGATGCGCAACCTGGGCTCGGACTTGCGCGCCTCCAGGCTCACAATATCACTCATGGCTTGACCTCCCGTTGGGCATCCTGGTGCGCCCTGACGAAATCCTCGACGATCTGGGACAGCTTGCGGCTTTCGTTCATCGCCTTTTTCTGCAACCAGCGATAAGCTTCCGGCTCCGTCATGCGCTTGTCCTTCATCAGGATCGCCTTGGCCCGTTCGAGCTTGCGGCGTTCGTCCAGCAACGCGTTGGCGGCCGCGAGTTCGGTTTCGACATGCCTGTACCGCTGAAACAGGGCAATTGCGGAGGTCATGATGGGTTTGAGATCGGCCAGCGCGACGCCGGAAAGATTGTAGGAACATACCCCGGCCGCAATCGCCTCCCGGACAAAGGCGGGATCGTCGGTTCCCGCGAACATCACGATGGGCCGGCCCGACGAGATGGCGCGTATATCCTCCAGCGCGTCGCGGTCGGGCAGGGCCATGTCTATGATGACAAGGTCGGGATGCTCGCGTTCCACAATGGCGCCAAGGTCGGGACCCTGGGCCCGCAACACCCGCGCGAAGCCGGATTCAAGCAGTTTTTCCTCCAGCGCCCGCGCGCGTTCCTCCTCGGTATCGATCAGCAGGATGGTGAGGGACATGGCCCGACTATAGACATGCACGCTGGTCCCGGGAAATGGGCGGGACCGTTCAGCGGCAATCGGTCCCGGCACCCGGCAATGGCGTCCGGTGACAACCCACCTTTTTCGCGAGGACCTAATCGCTTATAGAGGATGCGCAATGCATCATGCCTCCTCAGACCAGCCGCGCCTGATCGACCGTTTTGGCCGCCGGGTGGATTATGTGCGTGTCTCCCTAACCGACCGCTGCAACCTTCGCTGCGTCTATTGCATGAGCGAGGATATGGAGTTTCTTCCGAAGGCGGAGCTCCTGACGCTGGAGGAGCTTGATCGGCTTTGCACCGCCTTTGTGCGGCGTGGGGTGCGCCGGCTGCGCCTCACCGGCGGGGAACCCCTGATGCGGCGCGGCGTGATGGACCTGGTGCGCGGCCTGTCGCGCCATTTGCAAAACGGCGCACTGGACGAGCTGACCCTCACCACCAACGGCGTGCGCTTGCGCGAATTCGCCGCCGGCCTGGCCAAGGCCGGCGTGCGCCGCGTCAATGTCTCGCTCGACAGCCTGGATCGTGCCACCTTTGCTCGCATCGCGCGCGGCGACGTGCTGCCCCAGGTGCTGGACGGCATTTCCGCAGCGCTGGATGCGGGACTGCGGGTCAAGATCAACACGGTCGCGCTGAAACGCGACAATGCGGCCGAGTTGCCCGCCCTGATCCAGTGGGCGCATCGCGGCGGCATGGACCTGACCTTGATCGAGGCGATGCCGCTGGGCGCCATCGGCGAAGACCGCACCGACCAGTTCCTGTCGCTTGCATCCGTGCGCCAGGATTTGTCAGCCTATTGGTCCCTGACCGATTTGCCGGAACGCAGCGGCGGCCCCGCGCGGTATGTCCATGTTGCCGAGACCGGCGGCAAGCTGGGTTTCATCACGCCCCTCAGCCACAATTTCTGCGACAGCTGCAACCGGGTGCGTGTCACCTGCACGGGCACGCTCTATATGTGCCTGGGCCAGAATGCGGCGGTGGATCTGCGGGAGCCTTTGCGCCTTTCCTCAGACGACGGGCCGCTGAATGCTGCCATCGATCGTGCGTTGGACGCCAAGCCGAAGTCGCATGATTTTCTTGTTCCAGTGCGTGGCGCCGAGCCCGCTGTCGCGCGTCATATGTCGGTAACGGGCGGCTAGATGGTCAAGCTGGTTTTCCTGGGAAAGCTTCGCGGCCTGGCGCGAGAGGATGCGGAGGTCGCGTTGCCGGCAGACGTCGGCACGCTGGCGGAGTTGAAGGACTGGATTGCTCGCCGCGACCCGGATTTGGGCAGCGCGATGGCGGCCACACAGGTGCAATACGTCGTCAACCAGTCGGTGGTGCGCGATTTTTCGCTGCCCATCGCGCAGAATGACGAGATTGCGTTTCTGCCGCCGATGAGCGGGGGCTGAATGCAGGTCCGCCTGACCAGCCAGCCATTCGATCCACAGCGCGAGGAAGCTGCGTTTGTCGCCGGCCGCGCCCAGATGGGCGCCCTGGTCAGTTTCGTCGGGCTTTGCCGGGACAACAATGAAGGCGTGGCGGTGCGCCAGCTCCATATCGATCATTATGCCGGGTTTACCGAGAAGGAAATTGCGCGGCTGGCGCAGGATGTTGCGGCGCGATTTGCCTGTCCCGACATCCTGGTTGTGCACCGGGTGGGCGATATCGCGCCGGGCGAGGCGATCGTGCTGGTGGCGGCCCTGTCGCATCACCGCGCCAATGCCTTTGATGCGGTGCGCGTCTTGATGGACTATCTCAAGACCGACGCGCCTTTGTGGAAAAAGGAAACGGGCGCAAAGGGCGCGCAATGGATCGAGCCGCGCGCCGAAGACCGGGCGCGCCGTGCCGAAGCAGAAGGAAAATCTCCTTGAGCAATATGCACAAACCACCAGGCGGCGGACGGCTTGACGACAGCATCGTGTTCCGCCCCCTCGGGATCGCCGTGCTGACGGTGTCCGATACGCGCGATGAGGAAAGCGACACGTCAGGCAGGCTGCTGGCGGATCGCGTAACGGCCAGCGGCCATACGCTGTCGGGCCGCGCCATGGTCAAGGACGATGTGGCCGAAATCCAGGCGCAGATGAAAACCTGGATCGGCGATCCGGCCGTGGATGTGGTGATTTCCACCGGCGGCACGGGCCTGACGGGCCGCGATGTGACACCCGAAGCGGTGCGCCCCCTGTTCGACAAGGCCATCGAAGGCTTTGAGACGGTCTGGCACATGACCAGCTTCCAGACCGTGGGACTGTCCACCATGCAGAGCCGCGCTTGCGCGGGGTTGGCGAAGGGCACGCTCATCTTTTGCCTGCCCGGATCAAACGGCGCCTGCAAGGATGGCTGGGACCGCGTCATCCGCTGGCAGCTCGACAGCCGCCATCGACCCTGCAACCTGGCGGAATTGATCGCGCGCTTTCAGGAGAGTTAGATGCCGGACGATCTCACGCATCTTGACGAGGCCGGCCACGCCCGCATGGTGGATGTGTCGCACAAGGCGGTAACGACGCGTGAGGCTGTGGCCGAGGGCCGTGTTCGCATGACGCCGCAGACCCTGAAACAGGCTCTGGCGGGCGATTCCAAAAAGGGCAGTGTTCGCGCGGCGGCGGAATTCGCCGGCATCATGGCTGCCAAGCGCACCTCCGAACTGATCCCGCTGTGCCACCAGGTCGTGCTCAGCAGCGTAAAAGTGGAGATTGCCCCGGATGATGCCGCCAGCGCGCTTGTGGTGACGGCCCGCGCCAGGACCAGCGGACAGACGGGCGTGGAAATGGAAGCCCTGACCGCGGTGTCGGTCGCCTGCCTGACCATCTATGACATGCTCAAGGCATCAGACCGCGCGATGGTGATCGAGGGCATTACCCTGCTGGAAAAGACCGGTGGCGCATCGGGCGACTATCGCCGTCCGCGCTAGCGCGGCGTGAAACCGGCGCGCCGGAATATCGCCCGCGCGGAACTGCCGCTCAGAAACACCAGAAAATCCTTGGCCGCGGGGGAGGCGCTTTTGGTCAGCGCCACCGGGTATGTGATGGGTGCGTGACTGCCCTCGGGAAAGATGCCCACGACCTTGACCGACGGCGAGACCCTGGCATCGGTGGCATAGACAATGCCGAAAGGGGCTTCGCCGCGCGCGACATATTCCAGCGCCACGCGAACATTCTCCGCCGGCGCCACTTTGGACGCTACGCTGTCCCATACGCCCAGGCTGGTCAGCGCCGCCTTGGCGTATTTTCCGGCGGGCACGGAGGCGGGATCGGCCAGGGCAAGGCGTCCATCACCCAGAGCGCCGGCCAGATCGAAATGCGGGGCAATTCGGGGCGCGGCTTTGCTGTTCATCGCCGCTATCAAGACCAACCGGTTGCCCAACAGATACTTGCGGCCGGCAACAAGGCCGTTCCTTTGCAGGAAATCCATCCAGTCGGTATCGGCTGACAGAAAGATGTCTGCCCGGGCGCCCTGGTCGATCTGGCGGGCCAAAGTCGAGGATGCGCCGAACGACAAGGTGACCGTGATGCCCGTTTTGGCTTTATAGGCGTCGGCCACGGCCGTGAGGCTGTCGGTAAGCGAGGCTGCGGCGAAAACCGTGACGGTGGCGACAGGCTGGGCGACGGCAATACAGGGCTGCATAAGCAGCGCCAGCGTTCCCAGCAGTGCCGCGCGGCGATTGGTGGACAAGGCGACCCTCGCGGCTTAGCGTTTCAAGATCGCATCGTGCGACAGGAAAGAACGTGTCACACAGTCCCGCGCCTGCCAAGACCGGTCGCGCACACTTGATGCGCGTGGATGACGCGCGCGCCGCGATGCTGTCGGCGGTCAAGCCGCTTGCGGCGGAACACGCGAACCTGGACGGCGCATTGGGCCGGGTGTTGGCCGGCGCGGTTACGGCGATGCGCGACCAGCCGCCCTTCGCGGTGTCCGCAATGGACGGGTACGCCATTCGCAGTGCCGATACGCCGGGCAAGTTGCGCGTCATGGGCGAGTCCGCGGCCGGCCGGGGTTTTGAAGGTCGTTGTGAAGAGGGCGACGCTATCCGGATATCAACGGGCGCCGCCATACCGCAAGGCGCCGATACGGTCGTCATACAGGAAGATGTAAGCCGCGACGGCGATTTTGCGGTTGTGCCCGCCGTGGCGCCCGGAAAAAATATTCGGCCGCGTGGCGGAGATTTCACCGCCGGATCCATCCTGCTGCCGCAAGGCCGGTTGCTGGACGGTGTGGCAGTATCATTGGCCGCCGCAACAGGCGCGGCAGCGCTGCCGGTCATTCGCTGTCCCCGCATCGCCATCCTGTGCAGCGGCGATGAACTGGCGGCGCCTGGCACGGCGCCGGGTCCGTACCAGATTTTTGATTCCGCAACCTATGGTGTCGCCGGCCTGGTTCATGCCTGGGGCGGCATCGCACAGCGCCTGGATGTTGCGCGAGATGACCCCGCCATTATCGCCCGGGCCGCGGAGGAGGGCTTGCGCAACAGCGATCTTCTGGTCGTCATTGGAGGCGCGTCGGTTGGCGATCATGATCATGCCCGGCCGGCACTGATGCGGCTTGGCCTTGAACTGGCTGTCGAGAAAATAGCGGTGCGGCCGGGAAAACCGACCTGGTTCGGCGCGACGCCGCAGGGCCGGGTACTGGGACTTCCGGGCAATCCATCTTCCGCCCTGGTTTGCGCATATCTGTTTCTGAGACCGTTGATGGAGGCGATGCTGGGCCGCGATGCCGCGCGCTGTGTCGCGTTTCGCCAGGCGCGACTGACCCGTGCGATGCCGGCCAACGGCCCGCGCGAACATTATTTGCGGGGATTGCTGGATGTTGATGCCGGCGCGCGCCTGATGGTTCGCAGTTTCGAAGACCAGGATTCTTCCCTGATTTCCGTCTTTGCCGCGGCCAACGCCCTGATCCGCATCCCACCCGATGCGGCGGCGCTGGAAGAGGGCGCGCTGGTGGATGTTCTGCCGCTGGGTGGCCTGTGATTTCGCCGGCCGAAACACAGATCCTGACGACCAGCTTCAGCGTCGCGCTTTGGGCCGTGGCCTGCTCGCTG
>CANBZE010000008.1 GCA_947373775.1 Alphaproteobacteria bacterium | reverse complement strand
GGCTGGTTCGACAATATCCTGTGGTCCACCGCGCCCGCCCAGAATGCCGCCGGCCCGGAAGACGCGCCGGTGCTGGTGCCGGGCAGCGAGGGACAAGACCCCATCGATGCTGCCGGTCTGGACGTCATCGGCTGGAATGATCTGGCCCGGCTGGAAGCACGCCTCGCCAAGGGCGATGTCGCCGGCGTGATCATGGAGCCCGCCATGTGCAACCAGGGCGCCATCCAGGCGGCCCCCGGTTATCTGGAAGGCGCGAAGGTTGCCTGCGCCAAGCACGGCGCCATCCTGATTTTCGACGAAGTGATCACCGGATTTCGTCTGGGTCGCAGCGGCGCGCAGGCGCGCTTTGGCGTGACACCGGACATGTCACTGGTCGCCAAGGCGGTGGCCAATGGTTTTCCGGTGGCGGCGCTGGTGGGCCGTGCCGACCTGCTGGACATGTTCGTCACCGGCGGGGTTTTGCATGGCGGCACCTTCAACGCCCAGCCTGTCACCATGGCCGCGATGGTGGCGACGCAAAAAGCGCTGACCCCGGAAGGCTATGAAAGCACGTCAAAACGCGGTGTTTGCCTGCGCGACGGCATTCGCGATATCCTGAAAGGCGCAGGCGTGAAGGCCCAAGTTACCGGCTTTGAACTGATGTTCCATGTCGGCTTCGGGCTGGACGCACCGGCGAAGAACTACCGCGACCTGCTCAAAACCGACAAGGCGCTGTATGTGAAGTTCGCGCACGCCCTGCTCAAGCGCGGCGTACGGGTGCTGGAGCGCGGCGCCTGGTTCGTCTCCTTCGCACATGATGATGCGGTGATCGACGCCACCTTGGCCGCTGTGAAGGAAGCGGCGAAGGAAATCGCCCAATCTTCCTGATTAAGAGACTTTTTTCTGCTTGAACATCAGCCAGGTCAGGCCATGGGCTGTGGTGCAGGCCAATAGCGCCACGCCGAACGCCGTCCAGATGCCGGTGATGCCGAGCAGAATATAGAGGGCAAAGCAGAACACGCCCACCGAGGCCAGTCCCATCGACAGGCCCGCCACCGCTTCCTGCACGGCATGGCGGCCATATTGCAGGTGGCTGGAAATGGCGATGATCGAGCCCATCACCGGAAAGGTGGTGAAGATGCCCGACCAGTGGGTGCCCAGCGCCGCCGAGAATTGGGTGATAACCAGGGTCAATGTGGCGCCGGCGATCATGCGCGCCGGCATGCCCCACCAGATATGCTCGCGTTCTTCGTCTGACGGCTCGCCGCGGGGAAAACAGAATTGCGCGCCGATGAAGGCGGCAAAGGGCAGGATTTCCAGCCAGCGCGACGCGTCCTGCAGGTTCACCGCCAGCACCGCCACGGCCGTCCACACCGAAAAGCTGATCAGGGCGCACCACCCCCAGTTCAGCGCCCGCGAGCACCAGGCATAGGTCATGGTGAAGCCCAGCCAGGGCACCAGCCCGAAATAGGCGCCCAGCGCTGCCTGGCTGGAGAACGCCGGACCCTGGTCCAGGGTCAGGAACAGCAGCAGCGGCCCGCCCACGATGGGAAAACCCGACAGCCAGCCGGCCACGCGCGGGCCATGCCGCCGCTCGATGACGCCGAACAGCAGCAAGGCCAGCGGCACGATGGTCAGTTTGAGGATCAGCAAATCAGTTCCCGCCCGCGCGCATGGTGACCGGAAACAGGTTTCCCGCCAATTGTGCAGCGCGGGAGCGCTTGCAGGGGAGCGAAAAACCACCGAAAGTTTGAAGGTCAAAGGGGCACAGCATGACCAGGGTTTTTGTCGCCGGCATTTTCCACGAAACCCATTCCTTTACCGGCGGCAGGACCGGTCTGGAGGGCTTCACCATCCATCGCGGCAAGGAAATCACCGCCCGGCGGGGCGATGCCTCGCAGATTGACGGCTTTCTCAGTGTCGCTGAGCGCGAAGGCTGGGAGGTTGTGCCCAGCGCCATCTACACCGGCGGCGCTGACGCCACGGTAGACCATGCCGTGTTCGAGCAGTTCTGGAGCGAGGTCGAGCCGGTGCTGAAAAAGGCGCTGGCCGAAGGGCTGGATGGCATCCACCTGTCGCTGCACGGCGCCATGGTCACCAGCGAATGCGATGATCCCGAAGGCGAGTTGATGGCGCGCATCCGCGCTACGCCCGGCGCGGAAAAGCTGCCCATGTATTGCGTCGGCGATTTGCACGGCACTCTGACGCCGCGCATGGGCGCACTGTCGGACGGCATGATCTTCTACCGCGAATGCCCGCACACCGATCAATTCGACAGCGCCGTACTGGCGAGCGAACTTCTGGCGCGCCATCTCAAAAGCGGTGTGCGGCCCAAGCATCTGGTGATGGTCACGCCCATCGTGTGGCCGCCGACCGGCACCGGCACGCGCGATGGGCCCATGCGGGCGCTGGAAGATGCGGCGCGCCGGATCGAAAAGACCGTGCCCGGCGTACTGGCGGCCAACATCGTCGGCGGCTATGCCTTTTCGGATGTGCCGTATGCCGGTGTGGCGTTCAGCATCATCACCGAGGGTGACGAGGCGGCAGCGCAGGAAGCGTTGCGCGAGCTGGGCCAGATCGCCTGGGACCTGCGCGAAGACGGCATTCCCAAACAGCACGACCTGGACACGGTGGTGCGCGAGTTCAAGGACAGCAATTACAAGTTCGGCGGCAAAGGTCCGCTGCTGCTGGTCGAGCCGTCCGACAATATCGGCGGCGGCGCGCCGGGCGACGGCACCGATGTGATGCGGGCGCTGCTGAAATACGATATCGAGAAGGCTGGCGTCGCCATCAACGATCCCGAAAGTGTGCAGGCGCTGCAGAGTGTCCCGATCGGCGGCAAGATCACTTTGCCCATCGGCGGCAAGGGCAGTCCGCTGGATCCGGGCCCGGTCACCCTGGAAGTGGAATTGATTTCCCGCAGCGACGGGGTGTTTGAACTGGAAGACAAGAATTCCCATCTGGTCGGTTCGCTGGGCAAGATCATCCGCATGGGGCCGTGCGCGGTGGTGCGCCATCGCGGCCTGACCATTCTGCTCAGCACCAAGAAGCTGCCACCGTTTGACCTGGGTCAATGGCGCAGCCAGGGCATCAATCCCGAAGAACTCAGCATCATCGGCATCAAGGCGGCGGTGGGTCACCGCGTTGTGTGGGGCAAGATCGCGGTGGGCGAATTTACCGTCAACACCTCCGGTCCCTGCACCTCCGACATCACCCGGCTGCCCTACACCAGGCTGCGCCGTCCGGTGTTTCCGCTGGACAAGATGTCGGCAGGCGGCTGATGACCGTGGATCGCCGGGCTGTGCTGGGAGCGGCCGGCCTGCTGGCCTTTCCAGCGCAGGCCTGGGCCGCCCCCAAAGGCAGCCGTTCCATCAATGCCATGATGTTCGCCGAACCGGCGCATCTGAATTATCCGCTTCTGAACACGCGGATCATGCAGGAGATCTGCGGGAATATTAACGAGGCGCTGCTGCTGTTCGACTGGCAGTTCAAGCCGCGTCCCAATCTGGCGCGCGCCTATGAAATGTCGCCCGACGGGCTGACCTATACCTTCCACCTGCGCAATGACGTCACCTGGCATGATGGCGTGAAGTTCACCGCTCGCGATGTGGCCTTCAGCTGCGGCACCATGCTGCCCCAGGTTAATCCGCGCAGCCGCAATGCCTTTGGCCAGATCGCCAGCATCGTCCTGCCGGACGACTACACGATTCAGTTCAAGCTGAAGAAGCCGGTCAACTCCTTCCTGATATCGTTCATGGCATCCAACGCGCCGATGATGCCGGCGCACATTTATGAAGGCACCAACTTCCGCACCAACCCCTACAACATGAAGCCCATTGGCACCGGCCCGTTCAAATTCGCCGAATGGAAGCGCGGCGAATATATCCACCTGGCGCGCAATGATCATTACTGGCGGCCCGGCCAGCCCGGCATGGACGGCATCTATTTCCGCGTCTGTTCCACGCCGGAGCAGCGGCTGGTGGCGATGGAGACCGGTGCGGTGGATATCGCCATGGCCGACGATATCGACACGGTGGTGTCTTCGCGGCTCAAGGCCAATCCCAATATCGTGACGCGCAGCGATGCCTATAACGGCACAGCCGAAATCATGATCATGGAAGCGAACATGCGGCGTTGGCCGTTTAGTGATCGCCGCGCCCGCGCTGCCTTCCTGCATGCGGTGGACCGCGAATTCCTAGTGAAAGCGATCAATTACGGCGAGGGGAAGGTGGCGCACGGGCCCATTCCTTCGACCGTGCCTTATTATGACGAAAAGGCACTGGTCAAATATCCTTATGATCCGGCGCGCGCCCGCGCCCTGCTGGACGAGATGGGATGCAAGCCGGGCCCGGGCGGCGTGCGGCACCGTTTCGGCCTCATGCTGGTCCCGGACGGCGGCGGCGCCTGGACCCGCATTGGCCATTACATCAAACAGTGCCTGGCCGAAGTGGGGCTGGACGCCAATCTGGAAGCCGTCGACTGGCCCGCCCAAAGCCGGCGCAGCGGCAACTGGGAATTCGACATCGATTCCAATTCCTATGGCGAATATGGCGATCCGGCTATCGGTACCTCGCGCTTCTATCTGTCGTCCAATATCCGCAAGGGCGTGCCGTTGACCAACCTGCAGGGCTATATCAATCCGGAAGTGGACCGGCTGTTCGCCCAGGCCGCGCTGGCGGTCGATCCGGCGGAAGCGCAGGCCTGCTACAGCAAGCTGCAGCACATTCTCACTTATGATGTCGCCATGCTGTGGCTGTTTGAGCGTTACCCCCTGTACTTCCACAACAAGCGGCTGAAGAACGTCATCATGGGCCCCAATGGTCCCAGCGACGGCCTGGGCGCGGTTACGCTGGCATGAAGCTGCGCTATATCGCCATGCGTCTGGTCAAGACGGTGCTGGTCGCCATCGCGGTGGTGCTGCTGAGCTTCTTTTTGATCCGCCTGGCGCCGGGCGATGTCGCCACCGTGATGGCCGGCCAGTCGGGCTATGCCGACGAAGCCTATATGAAAAGCCTGCGCGCCGAATATGGGCTGGACCAGCCGGTGCCGGTGCAGTTGTGGAAATATGTCAGCGCGGTGGGGCATGGCGATCTGGGCACGTCCTATATCCGCAGCCAGCCGGTGCTGACCATCATCATGGAGCGGCTGCCCAATACTTTGCTGCTGGATGCCTTCGCGCTGGTGGTTGCGGCGGCGGGTGGCATCTGGCTGGGCGGCATTGCGGCGCGGCGGCCGGGTTCGGCCATCGACAACGCCACCGCGGTGTTGGCGATGTTTTTTTATTCGGTGCCGCAATTCTGGTTGGGCATGATGATGATGCTGGTCTTCGCCGTCTGGCTGGGATGGCTGCCGCCTTTCGGTATCGAGACCATGGGCGCCGATTATACGGGCCTGGCGCGTATCGGCGACGTGGCGCTGCATATTCTTCTGCCCGGCACGACCTTGGCCCTCTATTTCATGGCCAGTTATGCGCGGCTGACGCGCACCGCCATGATCGAGGTGGCCGACCAGGATTTCGTCAAGACCGCGCGCGCCAAGGGCATCCGCGAACGCCAGGTGGCGCGCCGCCACATTCTGCGCAACGCCCTGATCCCGCTGATTACCTTTGCAGGCCTGCAGGCGTCCATCTTGGTGGGCGGCAATGTGCTGGTGGAAAATGTCTTCAGCTGGCCGGGCGTCGGAACACTTGCCTATGAAGCGGTGGCCAGCCGCGACAATCCCCTGCTGCTGGGCATTTTCATCGTCACCGCCGTGCTGGTCAGCCTGTTCAACTTGGTGACCGACATTGCCTATTCCATTGCCGACCCGCGGGTGGAGCTGGGGCAATGATCAATTTTGCACGCCGTTTCTTTTCTCGTCCCACCGCGCTATTGGGCTTTGCCGTGTTCGCGGCCATCGTGTTGATCGCGCTGGCGGCGCCGCTGCTGTTCGCGCGCGGGCCGTTCGCCATTGTCGGCATGCCGCTGCTCCCGCCCGGATCGCCGGGCTTGCCGGCCGGCAGTGACGTGCTGGGACGCAACATGATGATAGGTCTGGCTTACGGCGCGCGGGTGTCGCTGCTGGTCGGAATTTCGGCGACCCTGTGTTCCGCCTTTGTGGGCATCCTGCTTGGGGCAGTGGCCGGCTATTATGGCGGGCTTGTGGATGACTTGCTGATGCGGGTGACCGAGTTTTTCCAGATCATTCCCGCCTTCGTGCTGCTTATGGTGCTGGTGGCTTTTTTGCAGCCCAGCCTCACCTCGGCGATCATCGGCATTGCCCTGATCACCTGGCCCAATGTGGCGCGGGTGGTGCGGGCGGAATTCCTGTCGCTGCGCAACCGGGAATTTGTGGAAGCTGCCCGCACCCTGGGCATGCGCGACACGCGCATCATTCTGACCCAGATCCTGCCCAATGCCCTGCCGCCTATCGTGGTGGTCAGCTCCATGATGGTGGGCAACGCGATCCTGGCGGAATCGGCGCTGAGTTTCCTGGGGTTGGGCGATCCCAATCTTCTCAGCTGGGGCAGCATGATCGGCGGCGCGCGCTCGGCCATGTGGGTGGCCTGGTGGACCACGACCTTGCCCGGCGTCTCCATCATGATCACGGTGTTGGCGTTGAATTTCGTCGGCGATGGCTTGAACGACGCCCTCAATCCCCGGCGGAGGCGCTGATGCCGCTGGTTTCGATCCAGGGCCTTACCGTGGCGCTGCCGGTTGGCGCCGACCGCGCCAGGGCGGTCGACGATGTCAGCCTGGAGGTTGGCCGCAATGAGATCGTCTGCATCGTGGGCGAATCCGGTTCGGGCAAGTCGCTGACCGCGCACGCCATCATGGGGCTGTTGCCGCGCGGGGTGAGGGCGGCGGGCGGCACGATTCTGTTCGACGGCGTGGACCTGCTCAAGGAATCGCCAGGCGCCATGCGCAAACGGCGTGGCCGCGACATCGCCATGATCTTCCAGGATCCGATGGCGGCGCTGAACCCGGTGGTGAATATCGGCCGTCAGGTTACCGAGCAGATCCGCGCCCATCGTGCGATATCTGAAGCCGAGGCACTGAAGCAGGCCGGTGCGCTCCTCGGCGAGATGGGCCTGAAGGATGTGCCCAGGCTGCTGAAAGCCTATCCGCATCAATTGTCGGGCGGCCAGCGCCAGCGGGTGATGATTGCTATGGCGCTTTCCTTGTCGCCGCAGCTGTTGATCGCGGACGAACCGACCACCGCCCTGGATGTCACCACCCAGGCGCAGATTTTGAAACTCATCAAACGAATCCAGACGGAACGCGAGATGAGCGTGTTGTTCATCACCCATGATTTCGGTGTGGTGGCCGACATGGCCGACAAGGTCGCCGTGATGCGCCACGGCCGTGTGCTGGAAAGCGGCACAGTGGGGGATGTGCTGGGCAATCCGTCCCATTCCTATACCCGGGCCCTGATCGCGGCGGTGCCGCGCGGGGAAAGCCAGCTGCCGCCGCCGCCCGATGTGCGGCCGCTGGTCGAAGTCGTCGGCCTGACCAAGCGCTTCCGCCGCGGCGGGCTTTTCTCACGCGGTGTGGTGAACACAGCGGTGGACAATGTTTCGCTCACCCTGAGCCGGGGCGAAACATTGGGCATCGTGGGTGAGTCCGGCAGCGGCAAGTCGACACTGGCGCGCTGCGTCATCCGGCTGCTGGATCCGGACGCCGGCGAAGTATTGCTGGACGGCGCCGATATCGCACACATGAAGCCGGGCGAGCTGCGGCCCCTGCGCCGGCGTATCCAGATGGTGTTCCAGGACCCTTTCTCGTCGCTCAATCCGCGCCAGACCGTTGGCGACATCATCACCATCGGCCCGCGCATCTATGGCGAAGACCCCAAGCACGCGCGCGCCCGCGCCGCCGACATCCTGCGGCTGGTGGGGCTGAATCCTGAAACCATGAACCGCCTGCCGCATGAATTTTCCGGCGGCCAGCGCCAGCGCATTGGCCTGGCTCGCGCCCTGATGTTGAAACCCGATGTGCTGATCGCCGACGAACCGGTTTCGGCGCTGGATGTGACGGTTCAAGCCCAGGTGCTGCAATTGCTGGACGATGTGCGCCGTCAGATGAACCTGGCCATGCTGTTTATTACCCATGACATGCGGGTGGCGGCCCAGGTCTGTCACCGGGTGATGGTGATGCGCCACGGCAAGATCGTGGAAACCGGCGTGACACGTGACATCTTCGCCAATCCCTCCAGTGACTATACCCGGGCGCTGGTGGCCGCCATTCCCGGCCGCAAATCCAGCCAGGAGTAACGCCATGCGCATCGCCATTGCCGAGTTCAAGCAGGAAACCAACAGTTTCGTGCCCTTCACCACCACGGTGCAGACGTTTGAAGAGCAATATCTGCATCGCGGCGATGCCATGCTGACCGCCTTCGGAAACGGACGGCTGGAAATCCCCGGCGCGCTGGACGCAATCAAAGAGGCAGGCGCCACGCCGGTGCCGCTGCTGGCGACCATGGCGATGGCCTCTGGGACAGTTGAGCGCAAGGCCTTCGACCATTTCATGACCGAGATCGAGGAACGGCTGAAGGCGGCGGGTCCCGTCGATGGTGTGTTCCTGGCGCTGCATGGTGCGATGATTGTCGAAGATGAGCCGGACGCGGAATCAGAGATTGTGCGCCGCGTCCGTGCGGTGGTGCCCGGCACGCCCATCACCGTGTCGCTGGATCTGCATGGCCACATCACCCAGGCCATGATCCAGCCGGATGTCGCCTATATCGCCTATCGCGAGTTCCCCCATATCGACATGTATGAGACGGGCTATCGTGCTGCGAAGCTGCTGGTGGACTGGATCAACGGCAAGGTGAAGCCGGTGATGGCGCTGTCCAAGCGCCACATGGTGTTCAGTCCCGACACCGCGCGCACCGGCGTTGCGCCCATGTCCGACATCGTGGCCGAGGGCCGCGCCATGGAGGAACGGGGCGAGGTGCTGCATGTCTCGCTGTTTCCGGTGCAGCCCTGGATCGACACGCCCGATCTGGGCTTTGCCGCGCTGGTGTGCGCAGAAAGCAAAGTGGCGGCGCAAGCGGCGGCCGACAAGCTGGCAAAAATGGCCTGGGACCGGCGCAAGGAATTCGAGCCTGATGTCATGGCGCTGGAAGAAACCATCCGCATTGGCCTGTCATCACCCGGCGTCACCGTGATCAGCGATGCCGGCGATTCACCGTCCGGTGGGGGCGCGGGGGATTCCACGGCCGTGCTGGCGGCGCTGCTGAAGGCGGGCGCCGACCGCAGCGATCGTATTTCCATCTGCACCATCGCTGATGCCGAAGCGGCGGCCCAGGCTGCCAAGGCCGGAGTGGGCAAGGTCGTGACTTTGAATGTCGGACACAAGCGTTCCGGCCTGGGCGCTCCCTTGACGGTGACCGGTACCGTCAAGGTGATCAGCGACGGCACCTATCTGCTGGAAGGGCCCGGCTATAACGGCATGATGGGCGAGATGGGATTGACGGTGGTGCTGGCCATCGGGTCCATCCGTCTCAACCTGCGCTCCATCGCCCATTTCGAATGGGACCTTGGGATTCACAAGTCGGTGGGACTCAACCCGGAAAGCGCTGCGCTGGTGTTCGTGCGCTCGCCGGCGCATTTCCGGTGTTCCTACACCCCCATCGCGGCGCGCATTTTCCTTGCCGATACGCCCGGGCCAACTTGCGTGAACATGCGGCGCATCCCCTTCACCAAGGTGACGCGGCCCTTCTATCCCCTGGACCTGGTGAACGATTAAGCGCGCTGCTTGGCCGGAAGGCTGCGCTTCTGCGGCATATGGCTTTTGCGGAAATCCTTCAGCACCTGGCGCAAGCCCAACTCGCCGATCTGGGTGATGGCCTGGTCCAGCGGCATCCAGGCCAGAGTGCGGGCGCCTTTCTCGGGCCAGTCATACAACTGTTTTGTGACGGCCAGCGTGAAGACATCCACGCTGCAGGGCAGGCCACTGCCGTCCTTCTTTTCCTTCAGATAGTGATAGGCGCCGATCGGCTGTTCGCTGATCTTGCCGGTGACGCCGGCTTCCTCAAAGGCTTCGCGGGCGGCGCTTTGCGCTGCGGTCAGCTCGGGTTCGGGCCAGCCCTTGGGCAGGATCCAGCGCTTGGAATTGAGGGAAGTGATCAGCAGGACTTCCAACACAGGCCGCGCGCGCCAGCACAAGGCCGCCACCTGCTTGCCGTGTTCGCGAAAGAGAGCCTCGCCCTTCAACGCACCCCCGCTGATTCGTCGCTCCATTGTATGGTTCATCCGTCTACGGCCCAACAGGGCGCGCCGGGCCTTGAGTCCTAAGACGGAAAAAGCCGCTGGGTTCCAGCGCCTCGTTAACTTTTGCAGCCCCGTGACCGGAAGGCCGCCGCTTATCCTAAGTGCAGCGCGGCGGCGACAAGATAAAACATCGCGCCGATCAGGCCGGCGGCCGGCATTGTCACAATCCAGGCCACGACAATGTCCTTGGCCACGTTCCAGCGCACGGCCGACACACGGCGGGCGGCGCCCACGCCGACGATGGCGCCGGTGATGGTGTGGGTGGTGGAGACCGGCACGCCCAGCCAGGTGGCGCCGAACAGGGTCACCGCGCCGGCGGTTTCGGCACAGACACCCTGCATGGGGGTGAGATGCGTGATGCGCGAGCCCATGGTGCGCACGATGCGCCAGCCGCCAAACAGGGTGCCCAGCGCCATTGCCGCCTGGCATGCCATCACCACCCAGAAAGGCACATGGAATTTGCCGCCTTCCAGTCCGTGGGCAAACAGCAGCGCGGCGATGATGCCCATGGTTTTCTGGGCGTCGTTGCCGCCATGGCCCAGGCTGTAGGCGCTGGCGGACACGAACTGCACATGGCGGAAGACCTTGTCCACCCAAATTGGGTGCGCCTTGATGAAGCTCCAGGACACGACCAGGATCAGCAACAGGGCGACGACAAAGCCGGTGGCCGGCGACAGCACAATGGCGGCGGCGGTCTTGCCCAGGCCCGGCCAAACCACGGCGTTCCAGCCGCCCTTGCAAAGCCCGGCGCCTACCAAGCCGCCGATCAGGGCATGGGACGAAGACGAGGGGATGCCCGCCAGCCAGGTCACCACGTTCCACACGATGGCGCCCATCAGCGCACCGAAGATCACGGCATCATCGATGATGTGGGGCGAAACGATACCGGTGCCGATGGTCGCGGCGACGTGCAGGCCGAACACGGCAAAGGCGATGAAGTTGAAGAAAGCCGCCCAGGCCACGGCATAGCGCGGCGCCAGCACCCGGGTGGACACGATGGTGGCGATGGAATTGGCTGCGTCATGCAGCCCATTCAAGAAGTCGAAGATCAGGGCGATGGCGATCAGGATCGCGATCAAAACCATCAGACTTGCTCGATGACGATGCCGCTGATGCGGTTGGCGACGTCTTCGAAGCGGTCTACCACCTTTTCCAGGTGGTCGTAAATCTCGTTGCCGACGATGAACGCCATGGCGTCGCCGCCCTTGTGCTTGAGATACAGCGCCTTGATGCCATGGTCGTTCAGCTCGTCGGCCTGTTCTTCCAGGCGGGTAATCTCTTCGGCGATGGCATTGATGCGCGCCTGGTTGTCGCGCATGGAGCCCAGCAGGCTCACCGCTTCTACCGTCAGCTCGGCGCAGCGCAGGATGATGTCGGCCATCTGGCGCATCTGCAGTTCGAAGCCGCTGACTTCGAACAGGGTGATCGCCTTGGCGGTCTTCTGCATCTGGTCGATGGCATCGTCCAGTTGGCCGATCAGGTCCTTGATGTCGCCGCGGTCAAAGGGAGTGATGAAGGTGCGGCGCACGCCGATCAGCACATCGCGGGCGATGGCATCGGCCTGGTTTTCATGAGCGACGATGCGGCGGCAGGCTTCGGCGACGCCGGGGCCGCCCTCCAGCAAGTCGCGCAGTGCGATGGCGCCTTCGACCAACGTGCGGGCATGGGCATTGAAAAGAGCGAAGAATTTTTCTTCGCGGGGCATCAAAGCCTGGAAAAAGCGCAGCACTGGGGACCCCCGGTTTGGCCGCTTGATTGCTATGCCGTCATGCGGGCGTCAAGCGGAGGTCGGACGCAGTAAAAAATACAGCAAAAACAAGTGATTAGTGGCGACGCTGGCGCGCCGCCCCTGTCACAATCGGCGGTGTTTGGCCGCTTATTTGTCGTCCGGCAGGCCAAAGACGAAAGTTCAGTTGCCGCCGCCGCTGGCCTGCTCCGGCTGATACCAGTGCAGGTTGTCGGGGCGCGGGATATAGGCGAGACGCGTGGACGGGCCGTCGCCATACGGCATGGCGCGGTGCCAGCGGCCGGTGGGCGCGGCGACCAGATCGCCATCGGTGACGGTCACAAGCTTTTCACCTTCGACCAGGAATTGCTGGGTGCCTTCGATGATCAGCCAGATTTCCGGGAAGTTGGCGTGGAAGTGGCCCCACACATTGTCGGCCGGCGTCGGCACGCCCTTGGCTGAGCGCAGGATGGTGACATAGTTGTTGTCGTCGCGCAGCCAGACGCCCCGCTTCTCGCCGCCCTGCACGATCTGCTTTTCGAAATCGATGGAAGGTACATTGACCTTGCCGTCATAGTTGCCATGGCCGCTATAGACCGCCTTGATATATTCCACGCCGCGCACCGGCGTCGGCGTTTCGCTCAGCGGATAGTCGGGGGATTCGCCGGCAGGGCGCATCTCGAAACGCAGCGCCGGCTCATTGCCCACCACTTCCATGCTGTATTGCAGGCGCTTGGGCACCTGAATGAGAAAGTGCTTGGACGCCACGAACGGCTCCTGGCCTTCGATGGTCACTTTCATCTGGCCGGACTGCACCACCCAGAAGACGCGGTCATCGGCATAGAACTGGGTCTTGGTCTTTTCACCCGGCGCCATCGAGATCCAGGCGCCGGCATAGTCACGGCTCAGGAACACTTCCTGTTGCCAGCTCGCCTTGCTCTTGTGCGCGGCCATGACATCGGCGAAGCGCCAGATCAGCTTGTTGGGCCCGGTATAGGGCGGCAGCTTCGCGGGCTTGGCAGCCCAGGCCAGAACGTTCTTGGAGCCAGCGGCCGGCGCGGTGGCCTGCGCCTGGGTCTGTGCCAGCGCGCCCACTCCGAAGGAGTCAGTTCCGATGGTCAGCGCCAGCGCCGCCGCTGCGGCCCATTTGATGAAATGCATGTGATCCTCCCAAAACCCTTCTGATGAGGGCGTTTTTCTGGAAGTTACCCTAGCAGCGGCGCAGGCGGTGGGCCAGCGGTGCGGGTGCCGCAGTCAGCCACTGGATGGGTGGACTTTGCTCAAAATGTCGTAGGACTTGCGCCGCGCTGCCGCATCGAAGATCTGGGCGGTGACCATCATCTCATCGGGCTGGTGCTGGGCGATGAAGCTGCCCAAACCTTCGGCAATAGCGGTGCGGTCGCCCACGATGGCGCAGCGCAGCACACTGTCCAGCATGTCGCTCAGGCGCGGATCGAGGCTATCGCGATAGCCCGCCAGCGGCGGCGGCAGCGGCGCGGGATGGCCGGTGCGCAGATTGATAAAGGCTTGCTCCAGCGAAGTGAACAGCAGCTGCGCTTCTTCGTTGGTATCGGCGGCGAAGACGTTCAGCCCCAGCATCACATACGGCTTGTCGAGATACGGCGAGGGCCGAAACTGCTGGCGGTAGAGCTGGATCGCAGTGTCGAGGTCGGCGGGCGCGAAATGCGAAGCGAAGGCATACGGCAATCCCAGCGCCGCGGCGAGCTGGGCGCCATAATGGCTGGAGCCCAAAATCCATACCGGCACGTTGGTGCCTTCACCGGGAATGGCGCGTATCACCTGGCCCGGCCGGCTGGGCGCGAAGTAGGCCAGCAGCTCTTGAACGTCTTGCGGGAATGTATCGACGCCGCCTTGCAAGGTGCGGCGCAAGGCTTGCGCGGTGCGCGGGTCGGTGCCGGGCGCGCGGCCTAATCCCAGATCGATGCGGCCGGGGAATAAAGAGGCCAGGGTGCCGAACTGTTCGGCGATCACCCGCGGCGCATGGTTGGGCAGCATGATGCCGCCGGCGCCGACGCGAATGGTTTTGGTGCCGGCCGCGACATGGCCGATCGCCACCGCGGTGGCGGCGCTGGCAATGCCGGGCATGTTGTGATGTTCGGCCAACCAGTAGCGGCGATAACCCAGCGCTTCGACATGGCGTGCCAGCTGCAGGCTTTCATGCAAAGCCTCAGCGGCGCCCAACCCCTGCTTGATGGGCGAAAGATCCAGGACGGACAGTGCGGTCATGGTTCCAACGTGGCGTTTTTTGCAATGCTTTCAAGGGGCGATGTGGTGGTCACATTTCGGACCGGATTGGTTTATAGGTAACGGCAGGGGCCAACCGCCCGCGACATGCGCGGGCCGGCGAAGGATCACTGTCAATGAAACGCAGAAATCTCCTGCTCGGCGCAGGCGCGCTGGTGGTTAGCTTGGCCTCGCCCGCATGGGCGGTCAATCCGGCCGAAACGTTTGTCAGCAGCAATATCCAGGTGGGCTTTGACATCCTCAACGATCCGGCGGCCAGCGCAGGTCAGCGCCGCGAGCGGTTCGCGGCCTTTTTGCTGGGCCTTACCGATGTGCGCCGCGTGGCGCTGTTCATGCTGGGGCGCTATGCCGACGGCGCCTCGCAAGCCGATCTTGATGCCTATGTCGCCGCTTACCAGGATCATGTGCAGTCGGTGTATCAGTCCTATTTCGCGCGCTATGCCGGACAGAGCTTGCACGTCGCCTCGTCACGCGAACGCGCCCCCGGTGATTACATCGTCACCACCAACCTGACGGGCAACGGCGCGGCGCCGATGGAAGTGGATTTCCGCATTCGCACCGATGGCGCAAAACCGCTGCTGCTGGATATCGGCGTAGCCGGCGTGTGGCTCGCACCGGCGCAACAGGCTGAGTTCCTCAGCGTGCTGGCGCAAAACAACGGCGATATCAAAGCGTTGAGCGCCCATCTGCGCGTTGCACAGGCGCGATGAAACTTCCCGGAACTTTTGTTCCAAAAGTTGCAGCTTGAATTTGCGCGGACATGAAGTTATGTCCGCGGTGCTGGGTGCATGTTCGCGCGGAATGAATTGGTTCCACGCATCAACTGAAAAAGTTTGACGCGCCCGCAAGTTCCAAAAGTTTCCATATCTCATTCACTCTGACCCCGCTGGGAGCCACTGTGTCCGATTCCAAAACTGTTGCTGTTCTGAGGCCTTCGCCGCGCGGCTTTGTCCGCACCCTGGTGTTCGGCATGCTCGTGGCGAGCGCCGTGCTGATGACGCAAAATCCCGCGGCGCATTTCAAAGGTGCGAAGGTGCATCGCCCGATACTGCGCCTGATCGATGCCACCGATGTTCAGCCGTCCGCCTATGACGAAGAATCCGGCATGAGTGCGAAGCAGTTGCTGAACCGTTGGGACGGGACCATCACCGAAGCCTCGCAGCGCTTCCATGTGCCGAAAGCCTGGATCCGCGCCGTGATGGCGCATGAAAGCGGCGGCCGCACCATGCTGGGTGAAGACAAGCCCATCGTCTCCAGAGCCGGCGCCGTGGGCCTGATGCAGGTGCTGCCCGCCACCTATGACGAGATGGCCGAACAGCACAAATTGGGTGCCAATCCTTTTGATGCACGTGACAACATCATGGCGGGCACCGCCTATCTGCGCTGGCTGCACCAGCGCTACGGCTTTCCCAAGATGTTTGCCGCCTATAATGCCGGCCCCGGCCGGGTGGAGCAGGGCGGCAAGCTGCCGGCCGAGACCCGCGCCTATGTCGGCGGCATCACCAAGAGCCTGAAGGTCGCCAGCACCGCGGATGTGGTGAAGCTGACCCGTCCCGACGGCGCTGCGGTGAAGATCGACGTTGCCAAGGTCACGGCCGTGCGTCCCGCCCAGCCGGGCGAGTACGCCCAGACCGTCAAGGCCGTGGTCATACTGGGCAAGCACAAGCGCCAGGGCATCCAGGAAGATGTCCATGTCGCCACCACCGCCATCCGCAGCGTCGGCGGCTTGATCTAGCGCGCACCCGCCAGCCGGGTAATATCGTCCCGTCATTTGGCGGGGACGCACATGCGCAACATTATATATGTCACCTTGTTGCTGGGCGCCGTGCCTGCGCTGGCCGGCCCGTTCGATGCCCCCAGCACCTTGCCTTACCAGGCGCCGCGCTTCGACATCATAAAAGACAGCGATTATCAGCCGGCCTTCGAGGCGGGGATGAAGCAGCAGCTGACCGAGATCGCGGCTATTGCGAACAGCAAGGACACACCCAGTTTCGACAACACCATCACGGCGATGGAGCAGTCGGGCAAGATGCTGGAGCGGGTCAACAACGCCTTCTTCGGCGTGGTGCAGGCTAATACCAATCCCAAACTGGATAGCGTGCAGACCATCGAGGCGCCCAAGCTGGCGGCGCATAACGATGCGATCTATCTCAATCCCAAATTGTTTGCGCGGGTAAAGGCGCTGTACGACCAGCGCACCTCGCTGAAGCTGAATCCCGAAGCGCTGCAGGTGCTGACGCTCTATTACCGCCAGTTCGTCCATGCCGGCGCCAACCTTTCCGGCAAAGACAAGACGCGGTTGCAGCAGATCAACAGGCAGGATGCCAGTCTGGAAACCGACTTCCAGCAAAGGCTGGTGGCGGGCGCCAAGGCTGGTGCGCTGGTGGTGAGCGACAAGGCGCAGCTTGCCGGATTGTCGGATGCGGAAATCGCCAACGCGGCGCAGGCGGCCAAAGGGCGCGGTCTTGCCGGCAAGTATGTCCTGCCGCTGCAGAACACCACCCAGCAGCCGCTGTTGACGTCGCTGTCGGATCGAGGCGTGCGCGAGACGCTGTTCAATCTCAGCTGGACCCGCACCGAGAAGGGCGACAGACACGACACCCGCGCCATCATCGCGCAACTCGCCATGATCCGCGCCGAGAAGGCCAAGCTGCTGGGTTATCCCAACTATGCCGCTTACGTGCTCTACGACCAGATGGCCCAGACGCCGGCGGCGGTGGACAAGTTCATCCGGCAGCTGACGCCGGCTACGCGCGCCAAGGCGGCAGAAGAAGCCAAATTGATCCAGGCCGCGATCGACAAGGACGGCAAGCATTTCGATCTCAAGCCCTGGGACTGGCAGCGTTATGCCGAGAAGGTCCGCAAAGCGCGCTACGATCTGGATGAAGAGGCGCTCAAGCCTTACTTTGAATTGCACAAGGTGCTGGAGGACGGCGTCTTTTATGCCGCCACCAAGCTCTATGGCATCACCTTCAAGAAGCGCACCGACATCCCGGTCTATCACCCCGACGTGATGATCTATGAGGTGTTCGATCATGACGGCTCAAAACTGGGCCTGATGTATTTCGACTACTTCAAGCGCGACAACAAATCCGGCGGCGCCTGGATGAGCAACTTCGTGGGTCAGTCCAAGCTGCGCGGCTTGCGGCCGGTGATCTACAATGTCGCCAACTTCACCAAGCCAGCGCCAGGCGCGCCCGCGCTGATCAGCTTCGACGATGCCAGCACCATGTTCCATGAATTCGGCCATGCCTTGCACGGGCTGTTCGCCGACCAGACATATCCCCTGGTGTCGGGCACCAATGTGGCGCGCGACTTTGTCGAGTTTCCCTCCCAGTTCAATGAACACTGGGCGCTGTATCCCGATGTGCTCAAACACTATGCGGTGAACTACAAGACCGGTGCGACCATCCCGCAAAGCCTGGTGGACAAGATCAAGGCGTCGGAGAATTGGGGCCAGGGCTATGCGCTGGG